>NZ_LT984884.1:3408498-3708498 GCF_900258515.1 Lentibacillus sp. Marseille-P4043
CTGCTTTCGCGATGCTGATTCGTGCCTCTGGGCGCTGTTTTTGCTCTCGTGATGATGTTTCCTGTCTCGAGGCGATGTTTCTGCTCTCGGGCCGATGTTTCTGCTCTCGGGGCGATGTTTCCGCTCTCGGGGCGATGTTTCTGCTCTCGCGACGATGTTTCCTCTCTCGGGACGATGTTTCTGCTCTCGCGCCGATGTTTCCTCTCTCGGGACGATGTTTCCTCTCTCGGGACGATGTTTCCTCTCTCGGGTTGATGTTTCTACTCTCGCGCCGATGTTTCCTCTCTCGGGACGATGTTTCTGCTCTCGCGCTGATGTTTCTGCTTTCGCGCTGATGTTTCCGCTCTCGGGACGATGTTTCTGCTCTCGAGACGATGTTTCTACTCTCGCGCCGATGTTTCTGCTCTCCCGCATGTAAACAAAGTCACAAAAAAATTTTTATAAAAATGGTTGCTAAATCCAGATAAAAAAGTTAGACTAAAAAACGTTGAAAATCTAAGTGCAAAAATTAGCTTAGGGGGTATTTGATATGAAAGGTAAAGGCAATACAGCTAAACGGGAATTCACAGACAATTTGTGGTATATACCCCTAATTGTATTTATCGGTGCTATTATTGCGGTGAATTTCTATTAGCAAGCATTCCAAAAATTTTAATTCAAAATGACGGTCAACAGTCCTATTTAGAAAAGAAAAGGAATGTTGACCTTATTTATTGATAAAAATACTTCCGCAGTAGATGTGATTGCAATAAATACACGAAAAATAGACCCCCTCTTATCAAGAGAGGATCGCAAATACTTATTGATATTCCCTTCCGAAAACAATCAGTGTATTTTTTTATAACGTTGTTTCTTTTTTCTTTCTCGGCGGTATGTGGATAGCGCTTTCCGTCAACCCTTCTACTGCTTCTAGAATTGTTTCATTAAAACTTGGATGTGGATACATCGGAAAACGCAAATCTTCATCACGACCGACCATTTCGAGTGCTGTTACACCCGTATTTACTAATTCAATAGCGCCAGCACCAATCGCATGATACCCTAATAGTAAATCTGTATCAACATCCTTAATTAGCTTTGTAACCCCGTTTTTTTCATTGGCAATCATTGCATAGCTGTTGCCACTATGCGAGAATTGACTTGTTTTTACGTTATAGCCCTGTTCGATAGCTTCCGTTTCTGTCAGTCCAACTGAGGCAATTGGTGGCGTACTATGAACAACAGTTGGTATGAAAGTAAAATCAGCTTCACTCTGTAATCCTGCTATTATCTCCGCTGCTACTTTTCCTTGCTTAATCGCTTTTAAGGCAGATGGTGTTCCTGCTGTCACATCACCAACCGCAAAAATATGCTTTACTGTTGACCGCATTTGACTGTCTATATCGATATAGCCATCGTTCGTTATACGAATACCAATCCGCTCTGCTCCTAATGAATCAATCATTGGCTGTTGCTTCGTTTCAACATACACATGTGTTCCGGATATATCTTTTGCTTTTCCATCCTTTGACAGACTGATCTCTACAATTTGTTCAGAAGGTGTTAGCTTATCAATCGTATATCCTCGGTATACATTTATTTTTTCTTTTTTCAGTATGCGCTTCAGTTCCCTGTTTATGGTACCGTCAAATGGAAAATCAGTTTCTCCGTCTAAGACAATGGATACGTTGGCACCTAATTGATGAAAGCTAAATGCAACTTCTAATGAAATCGCATCCCGGCCACAGACAATTAGCTCCTCTGGCATTTCGTTATGATTGTAAACGGTGTCGGCAACTAAAAGGCGATCCTTATGATTCTGAAAACGTTCCGGAATGTCAGAGCTGCTCCCTGTTGCGATAATCGCATGCTTAAACTCAAACATTTCAAAACGATGACCAATTTCAACCCCGATTCGATTTTCAGCTAAGAAATTTGCCGTTCCTTTAACAACTTCAATCTGATTTTGAGTACATAACGCCTCCACCCCTTTTCTTAGTTGGGTGACTGTTTTTTCCCTATATTTTGTTAACTGATCATAATCAAAGCTTGCCTCACCAGTGGAAATTCCCAATGATTTGAAATTCGAGATCGAGGCAAGTTGTTTGGCTGCATGGGTGTGAACTTTAGATGGGATACAGCCTTTATTTAAACAAACCCCCCCAAGTTCCGCTTTTTCAATTAACGTCACTTGAACACCTAATTGCGCTGCACGAATAGCGGCATTGTATCCACCAGGTCCACCACCAATAATGATCAGTTCACGTTGTTCTGCAAATTCTCCAACTACCAATTAAACCAACTCCAATAATAACTTTTTCGGATCTTCAATTAACTCTGTAAACCGGTTCGTAAATGAAATAGCCAATGCACCATCTGCAACCCTATGATCAAATGAGAGCGACATAGTCATGATGGAACGAACTGCAATTTCATCATTTTCCATTACAACAGGTGTTTTTTTCGTTTTATGAAAGGCAATAATTCCTGTCTCCGGATGATTAATAATTGGTGTTGCGCCAACACCGCCAAGTGGCCCAACATTACTGATTGTGAATGTGCCATTTTTCATATCCTTAGGGGTTAATTTTCCATCCTGTGCCTTCTTTGTCAATGCCTTCATCTCTTTGTTAATTGTTTGTAATGACTTTTTATCAGCTTGCTGAAGTACAGGAACCATTAATCCAGAATCAGTATTTGTTGCAAGCCCAATATTGTAATCCGTTGCCAATCGAATAACTTCATTCTCTTCATCCAACCTTGCATTAAAAATACGATGCTCTTTTAACGTAATGACAATTGCCTTAATGAAAAAAGCTGCAACAGATATGTTCACACCATCTTCTTTAAGTTCATTGCGAAATTCAAGTACATTCGTTAAATCAGCCTCCTCAAAATGCGTTACATGTGGAATGGTAGTTAAAGAATGTGTCATTTTCGCTGCAATTTGTTTTCGTATTCCACTAAATGGGATTGTATCTGCTGCTGGTTGATCTGTGCTAAGGCTAGACGCATGATCTGGAACTTTCGCTTCTGTTTCAAGAGGCGGCGTATCACTTTTGGTAAATTGATAGACATCTGCGTCAGTCACACGGCCGGCGGGTCCTGTCCCGTGTATTTGTTCAATATCAATCCCAAGATCTCGTGCAATTTTTCTCGTATATGGTGCCGCCAAAATTCGTTTTGTTCGATTGGAGAACTCCTGTTGTTGTGGTATTGTTATTTTCTCTGTTTCCTGATGATTTTCTATCTTAGGGGCTTGGGGTTGTGACCCGTCTTGACCGTTATCAATTTCGATAAGTACCGTACCAACCGTTATCACATTTCCTGTTTCAAAATGAATTGTTTTAATTTTGCCTGCAGCTGGTGAGGGAATTTCCGCGACCATTTTATCTGTTTGCAATTCAACAAGTGGCTGATCAACCTTAACTTCATCACCCTCATTAACAAAGTAATGGAGAATTTCTCCCTCATTCATTCCTTCCCCAATATCACTAAATTTTACTTGAACCATGATTGCACCTCCTAAAAATTTACAACCTTTTGAATAGCATCTATTACACGATCAGGTGTCGGCAAATAATCATTTTCCAATGAAAATAATGGAACCGGAACATCGAAGCCTGTTACCCGCTGAATCGGCGCTCTTAGGTAAAGAAAAGATGTGTCATTAATGATCGAAGTAATTTCACTGCCAACCCCACCCGTTTCATGGGCCTCATGCACAATAACAACTCTTCCCGTCTTTTGTACTGATTCTGCAATGATGTCCTTATCGAGCGGATACAAAGTCCTTAGATCAATGACATCACATGTAATATTATGTTGCTTCATTTGCTCTGCAGAAGTCAATGCAATCGGCATCATCGCACCCCAGGCAAGAATTGTTACATCCTCCCCCGCTTCAACTAGTTTTCCTTTTCCAATCTCCACATGATATTTTTCTTTTGGTACATCCCCACGTTGCCCCCGATACAGACGCATTGGTTCTAAAAATAATACCGGGTCTGGATCCTCAATAGCTGCGATCAGTAACCCTTTTGCATCATGTGGTGTTGACGGACATACAACTTTAATTCCAGGCATATGTGTAAAAATCGCTTCCACACTGTCTGAATGGATTTCTGGTGAGCGAACCCCCGCACCATATGGGGCTCGAATTACCATTGGCAAATGATAATGTCCAAGTGTACGAGTCCGAGTCCGCGTTACATGTGTCGCAATTTGTTCATAGGCGGGATAAATAAACCCAAGAAATTGTATTTCCACAACTGGCCTTAATCCATTCATCGCCATTCCTACTGCAGCGCCAACAAATCCAGCCTCACTTAATGGTGTGTCAACCACGCGATTTTCACCATACTTTTCCTGCAAGCCATCCGTTGCCCGAAACACGCCACCATTTTTTCCGATATCTTCCCCTAATAAAAGTGTGTGGTTATCCTCTGCTAGCATCACATCTAATCCATCATTAATGGCTTGTATCAAGGTAAAGGAATTTGTCTCGATTTTCTGTTGACTTCGCTGCTTTTCTAAAGACATTACCATCGTTATTTGTTCCCCCCTAATGCCAAAAGGCTGTTCTTTTGTTTTTCGATTGTCCATGTAGGTTTTTCAAATACGTAATCAAACATGTCGGCAATCTTTGGCTTGTTGTAAGACTCCATTTTTTCAATTGCCTCATCCAATTCTGTTTGAATAGCTTGATTGATTCCGGAAGCCCATTCCGCATCCCACATGTCATTATTTTTCATAAACCGATCCATACGTAAAACGGGATCTATTTCATCCCGCATATCATTTAATTTGTCTTGGTCGCGATATTTGGATGGGTCATCCGCTGTTGTATGTGCACCAAACCGCCATGTAACAGCTTCAATTAATGTAGGACCATCCCCGCGTCGTGCTCGTTCAAGTGCTTCTTTCACAGCTACATGAACAGCGAAAACATCCATCCCATCAACCCGAATACCAGGGATACCGTACCCTTGTGCCTTTTGTGCAATTGTTTCCGAGTTCATTTGTTTTTCAACAGGAAGTGATATCGCAAAGCCATTGTTCTGGTTTAAAAAAACAACTGGCGCTTTAAATACACTAGCAATATTAAGCCCCTCATGAAAATCTCCTTCTGATGTTGCACCATCACCAAAATAGGCAATTGCTGCATTCGTTGTTCCTTTATACGTTTCTGCCATTGCAGCCCCTGCTGCATGAGGGATATGTGTCGCAATCGGAATGGATGCTGGTAATATGTGTTTTTCTTTTGACGGCAAACAACCCTCAATCCGTCCATTCCAATGAAGCAACATTCGGTCCAGATCGGCACCAAATGTTAGTGTTGCACCATGATCTCGATATGTTGGAAACATCCAATCATTCTCCATTAATGCTAGAGCGCTTCCAACTTGAGATGCTTCCTGGCCTGTAAATGGCACATAGGTTCCAATGCGACCCTGACGCTGCAAAGCAACTCCTTTTTGATCGTACGTTCGAATACGCATCATGTGATAGTACAGTTGTTTCGCTTTTTCCTCGGTCAACTCCGAACGATATTCTTTCGTAACGATTTCCCCTGTCTGGTCAACAATTTGAAAAAGAGGATACATCTCCTTCATTCAATCCCACCTTTTGTATTTTTAGCTTTACTCTTTGATATTCCACTTCGGTCTGCGGGTACGCACAAAGAAATTATTCCGGTTCTGTTCTTCTGTTAATCGTTTCTGGCATTTTTGATTTGCCGCCTCAACTGTTGTCACACAATCCAGATTTGCTTGTTCATAGATTTCCAACAGTGAATCATAGATTGCCTTTGTTTTTAGTAAAACACGCTCATGATTGGGACCATAAAGTTCATCTGCAACCTGTATTAGACCACCCGCGTTCACAATATAGTCTGGCGCAAATAAAATTCCTCTATCTAGAAGGTCTTGTGCATGACTATCTGCCTGTAATTGATTGTTTGCTGAACCTACGACAGCTTTTACTTTTAACTGCGAAATTGTTTGATCATTAATCACACCGCCCATTGCACATGGTACAAATACATCTGCATCAACATTATAAATATCCTCACTGTCCACTACGTTTACAATTGATCCCATTTCCTTAGCTTTTTCATTGATTGCTTCAATTGATGCCGTATTAATGTCTGTTACATATAAATTTGCACCTGATTTTAACAAATGCTCAGAAACCTTAAATCCGACCTTTCCTAATCCCTGAACAGCATACGTTTTCTCTGCTAAACTATCATTTCCATACAAATATTGATTGGTCGCTTCTAAGCCGTATATAACACCCTGCGCAGTCGGTACTGATGAATCACCACTGCCACCAAAAGCTTCAGGCACTCCATTAACGAAATTCGTTTCCTTTAACGCATGCACAAAGTCATCCATTGTGGTTCCCATATCTGTTCCCGTATAAAATCTTCCATTCAATGAATCTACAAATTGTCCAAATGCCCGAAACATAGCCGGAGACTTATCTTTTTTTGGATCGCCTATAATTACCGCTTTTCCTCCACCAAAATCGACATCAGCAGCAGCACATTTGGAGGTCATTCCTGCTGACAATCGGAGTACATCTTCAAGCGCATCATCAACAGTTGCATATGGATACATCCGTGTTCCACCTAAAGCGGGGCCAAGTGTTGTATCATGAATTGCGATAATTGCTTGTAAGCCTGTTTTAGGATCGTTACAAAACATCACCTGTTCATGTTCAGCTATTTTTTGAAACGTATCGAGTTCCATTGTCCTGTTCTTTTCCAATTGTTTCATTTCAAATTTCCTCCCTTAATATCAGTAATATTATCCTTCAGAATTTGCAGTTTCATATGTCCCAAGTTTTGCTTCAATTATTTTTTTAGGAAGTATGGCCTGTTTAACTTCCCCTTTTCCAATTAAACCTTGCTCATTTTCCACACAAACATCTGTCACAATTTCGCTTTTAGTAAAATCAGTGACAGTTGCTGTTACACTAATTTTCGTACCTAATCCAGAAGGTGCAATATGTTTGACTGTCACAGCAGATCCCATTCCTTCTTCATGATCCTCCAAAAATGGCAATAAAAGTTTTCTTGAAGCCCATTCCATGTGGTATACCATAGATACCGTCGAATACGCTGGATGCACGATTTCACCATCAAATTGTGCAACCATTTCATTTGTCACTACGGCAGTTAGAGTCGCTGAATCACCGACCTTCAACCCTTCTTTCATTTGATTATCCATCCTTTCAAAATTACTAGATTTCGTCAAAAGCATGTTAATGATTATGTAGTTTCCAACCGTTTGTATCCGCTTTCATAATATCCGTTGAAATGATTTACGAGCTAGTGCGGATATGATAGCTCATAAAAAATTAAAATATTTAAATATATCTGTATGTTACAATATTCTTTTTATTTAGTCAACAGTTAACAGTTAACCAAATTGAAATACGAAAATAGTCCCCAATCCAATATATCGGACTAGGGACTGAAGAAAATCCTTCCTATTTTATTTTGTATCAATATGCATTAATACACCTTCCAAGCCTTTATTAATATGCTTTTTCATTATTGTTGCAGCTTCTTCCTCGTTTCCCTCTAACAAGATCTGATAAATCCGTTCATGCTCCTCAACAAAAGACGGGTAAAAGTCTCCGTTCACCATGCTTGTGCGCATATAATGAATCTTCGTCCTGATGACGTCCAATAATTCCATTAACTGTTTATTCTTTGATGCTGTAATGATAATATCGTGAAATTGCTGGTCCAATTTTCCCAATTCCATACTTTTATCATTTGCAAACGCTTGGCTTGTTTCTTTTAAATTTGTCGCCAATTGCTTTTGCTCTTCATCAGAAATATGCTTAATTGCCAAGCTGATCGCTAATGTTTCTAAACTCTCACGGCACTGAAAAATCTCCACAACATCTTGAACAGTTGGCTGATAAACGCGAACAAAGCCATCATTATAATTAAGCAATCCATCTTGTATAAGCATACGAAGTGCTTCACGAACTGGCCCCCTACTAATACCAAGTTTGTCAGCCATCCTAGCCTCTACCACACGTTCAGAAGGTTGATAATCTCCCTCCAAAATTCCTTTTTTTATAATATTGTAGGCTTGCAAATGGAGAGATTCAGGTTTAACAATACGACTCATAATGACCTCCAGATGAATTATATTATTATGGATAATTGTCTATTATATAGAAATTTAAAGAATTAGCAAAATAAAACGCAAAATAAAACCCGAATAGAAACGTTCCAAAAACGTTCCTATTCGGGTTCATTCTCACTCATAGCAGAAGATCTTGCATTAAAACGCTAGCGATACATATTTTGTTTCTAAAAATTCCTCAATTCCTTGATGGCCGCCTTCTCTACCCAAACCACTTTCTTTAAATCCACCAAATGGTGCTTGCGGTGTTGAAGGGCCTCCATCATTCAGTCCAATAATACCATATTCCAATGCCTCACTAATTCGAAGTGCCTTTCCTATATTTTCCGTAAATACATATGCAGCCAATCCAAATGGCGTATTGTTTGCTCGTTGAATTACTTCTTGTTCATCTGTAAAGGAAGCGATTGGCATCAATGGTCCAAATGTTTCTTCATTCATACAAAGCATGTCATCATTTGCATTCATAACAATAGTCGGCTTATAATAATTGCCATGTTCCGTATCGTACTGATTCCCACCTTGTTTTATTTGTGCACCTTGTTCAACCGCATCTTCCACATGTGCGGTAACTTTTTCAAGTGCTGATTTATCGATCAGTGGGCCAATATCTGTACCTTCTTCCAAACCGTCCCCTATCTTAAGTTTAGAAACCGCTTTGGAAAGTTTCTCTGTAAAAGCCTGCTCAATGGACGTATGTACATATACACGATTTGTACAAATACAAGTTTGTCCAGCATTACGGAATTTAGATGCGATAACACCAGCTACAGCTTTATTTAAATCCGCATCATCCATCACAATGAATGGTGCATGCCCACCAAGCTCGAGCGATATTTTTTTCACTGTATCTGCTGCATCACGCATAAGCAATTTACCAACTTCTGTAGATCCCGTAAATGTTACCTTTCTTACGCGACTATCATCTGACCATGTTTTGCCGATTTTACTGGAGCTACCCGTAATAATATTAATTACTCCTTTTGGAAAACCTGCTTTTTCCGCTAATTCCACTAATTTAAAGGCAGTTAAAGGTGTCTGTGTAGCTGGCTTAATAACAACGGTACATCCAGCTGCAAGTGCAGGTGCAACTTTTCTGGTAATCATTGCAGCAGGGAAATTCCATGGTGTAATTGCCGCAATTACACCAACTGGCTGCTTATGGACGAAAATTCGCTTGTTTTGCTGTGAAGCAGGAATCGTTTCGCCATATACTCTTTTCCCTTCTTCCGCATACCAAGAGATGAAACCATTGGCATAATTCACCTCACCAACCGCCTCTTTCAACGGCTTTCCTTGTTCTAATGTCATTATTTTACCAATTGTTTCTTTTTCTTCATCGATCAGTTGATGCCACTTGGTTAATAGTTTAGAGCGTTCTTCTGCTGTTTTATGTGACCATTCAGGAAATACAGTACTTGCTGCATCTACCGCTTGTCTCGCTTCATTCTCCCCGCCCTTTGGTATTGTTGCGATTACGTCATCTGTCGCAGGATTATAAACATCGATTTGTTCTAATTCTTCTCCAACCCATTTGCCATTTATATACATTTTATAGTCTTTTTGCAATGTACACACCCCTAAAGTAATCAATTTTTCACTCTACTATTCTATTACACGAAAGCTAGTTGTTAAAACGTGTATGAATATTGTTTTTCTTGTATGTGGGATTACTAAATTCATATAATTCCATTGATAATGCTAAATAACGTTCCTCGAACATTTCTTGGAAGTGACGCTCCATTTCATTAAAAAGGTCATCACAAAGTGCGGTTTTATCTGCTTCTGAACGACCTTTTCCAAGTTTAAGTGTCGCATGAACAAATGCATCATCATCCGATCCATCGGCTATCAGATAATCAGTTAATTCGATTGCCCTGATCCTAAGCCCCCCAACTGGGATAATTTGCTGATGGGAAAGAAACACACGATTCATTTTTTGAAGTAAACCTGGTACGTCTGCCTCTGACTTAATATTATCCGTGTATTCAATATAAAAATGTGGCATATGATTTTTCCCCTCTCTTACATTTTACGCTTTCTAATCAATTGGTAAAAGCATCATCACCTATAATTGTATTGACAAGACTGCCAACACCCTCAATTTCCGTGATCACTTCATCACCGACTTTGGTATCTACAGGGCCCTTAGGTGTACCTGTTAAAATAATATCCCCAGCGTTTAACGTCATAAAGCTACTAAGGTATTCAATCAGTTCAGGAACACCCAAAATCATATCCGCTGTTGTTCCCTCCTGTGTTTTTTCCCCATTAACATATGTACGCAATGTTAGATTCATTGGGTTCTTAATATCTTTCGCATCTACCAACCAAGGGCCGATCGGTGTGCATGTATCACGGTTTTTCGCTCGCAAGTTCGGTCGATAGTAATTTTCTAGATAATCACGAATAACGTAATCATTTGCAATTGTGTACCCTGCAACGTAATCATAAGCATCTTCTTTCTTCACATGTTTACATGGTCCATTCATTACCACTGCCAATTCACATTCATAGTGCATAAATGTTACATCACTCGGGCGGTAAGTCTGTCCTCGATGTCCGATCAATGTATTAGGTCCTTTCAAAAACACTAATGGTTCCTTTGGTGCGCTAAAAGATAATTCTTTTGCATGGTCCTCATAATTCAACCCTAACGTGAAAATAGTATTCGGAATTACCGGTGACAGCCATTCCACTTCATTTTCGCTAACCACTCTACCATCGGGTAATGTTAGTTTCCCATCTTTTTCAATCGCATGTTGAAGTGATCCTTTATATACAACACGTGCATGCTTCATCTAACAATCCCTCCCAACACATCTTCCTCTTTATGAATTGTATTTTTCAATGTACCAATACCTGCAATCTCAATTTGAACATGATCATTTTCTTTTGCTAACGGGGCATGTTCCGGAACACCAACCATAAGCGTATCTCCCGCATAAAGTGTCATAAATGAGGTAACATCGGCAAGTAATTTCCTAACTGACCGAATCAAATTTTTTGTGTTATTTTCTTGTTTCAATTCGCCATTAATTGAAACACTTATGGCCAATTCATCAGGATTTTCGATCGCATCCCGTTCCATAATCCATGGACCTACAGGGCAAAACCCATCACGGGCTTTTTCCTTGATGGCAGGTCGGTAAACACTGTCATGCGGGATGCTTACATCATTAACTATCGTATAACCAAATACATAATCCAAGGCTTCTTCTTCCTTTACTTTTGATGCTTGTTTACTAATAACAATGCCCAAAGCCGCTCCCATTTCCAATTCGGAAACATGATTAGGCATAGGGATTGCTGCCTCCGCACTAATTTGTGTGTTTGTTGGTTTAATATATAAAATAGGTGCTTTTGGGGGTTTTTTGTAAGGGTCTTTATTCATAGAACTCTCCAATGCTTCATAGACACCTTGATAGTTTAATAGCGTTCCATAAATGGTTCCGGATAGTGGTACATCAACCGGAAGTTCGTCCACCTTATATTCAGATCCGTTTATTTTTACTGTCTGATCGTTGAAATTCACTGTTCCTTCATTTAATTGCTGTACACCGCGCATCTTCAATTTCACCTTGCTCATGCTACCACTCCTCCCTTAAACTCTAGTCAGAAAAACAGACCAGTTGTTTACTGGCCTTAAAGCTATTATTTTAGCATTGTGTGTTGCTATCTGCCCCGCAGCCCGTATACACTTCGCTTTCCGGGGGCGGCTGGAGAGCCTCCTCGTGCTAACGCACTGCGGGGTCTCACCGATGCCTCTCTTCCCCCAGGAGTCTACGTGTATACGGGCTGCTTGCGAGGAAATATATGCATATGCTTTAATATTTCCCTGTAATCAAGCATCAAAATAATTGTAATAATATTATAAAGAAGCACAACACCAGCGGAGGAAAAACACATAAACTCCTGCGGGAAAAGCAACGGCTGAAGATCCCGCAGGACAAGGAAAGCTTCGGCAGCGTTACATCGCACGCAGAAAAAGCAATTTTCCTTTTTCAAGGAAGTGCTTTTCTTCCGAGGAAGCTGAAGCGTTGCCCTAAGGTCCGCGTAGTGTATTTTCCGTAGCGGCAATTTTGAACACTACTTACATTGCACTCTATATCTATTGTGTAAAAAACAACAACTTTTTAGAAAACAGACAAAATCAAAGTTATAAAACTACCTTACGCGTATTCTTCTGCTTGATAGCACCCATACTTCCCGGAATAAAATGTTAGTGGGTGGCCATCTTTCAAATCTAGTTCAATCACTCTGCCGATAAATAGGGTGTGGTCTCCAACGACAAAGGATCGGTCTAGATCACAAACAATTGAAGCCAATGATCCATTCACAACAGGTACATCACGGATTAATTCAAAATCGATGTCTTCTTCCTCTTTTTTCTGACCTGCGAAATGCATGGAAATATTTTGCTGTTGATCAGAAAGAATATTAACAGCGAATTTGCCAGCCTGCTTAATCTTTTCAAGCATATGTGCATTGTTATCTATGGAAATAGAGATTAGCTTTGGATCCATCGAAACAGACATGAAAGCATTGGCAGTCATCCCCCGAATTTCACTTCCTGCTTTCGTTGTAATGACAGTCACCCCAGTGGCAAACTTCCCCATTGCATTCCGGAAAACGCGATCATCCATCATTTATCATGCTCCTTTCCCTTTATTTTTTTAAGATGAAACAGTAGTTGCTGCCGATATGCTGTTTAAAAATTTTATTGAAATGTCCTTTGCACTACAATCAAATGGTTCATTCACAAATATTCTGTTATCAGTATATGAATTTCGGTAAAATACGCCATTGATCGTTTTTTTGCCATTCGATAGTTTTACTTCATATTTTCCCGGCTTTGGCAACATACCATTATCATGGATTTGTACAGCTAACACACCAGCTCTTTTTTGCTGGATTATTGCGCCTTTCAAGGTATAATTCATTCCTAAATAATATGGAACCATTTCAATATTTCCTTCACTCAGCAATTCCCTTATACGTGTGGAGCTAATTTTTTGGCCATGAAATGTTTGTTTAGGAATAATACTTAAACCAAATTCCCCCTTTTTCGCTTCTTTTTTTAGGAAGTGTGTGTCACCTTGGGCTTTGAACCCAAATGTAAAGTCAAAGCCGACGACAACATGTTTCGTATTTGTGGCTCTAATATAATTCGTTATAAAATCAATTGGAGGAAGGGAAGCGAATGACTTATTAAATGTAACAACAAATAATTTTTCCACTCCAAGTTCAGCCATTTTCTCAACCTTTTGTGGTAATGGTGTTAGATATTCCCTGTTTTTGTCCCCTTTAATGACTTCATCAGGATGCGGACTAAACGTCATTGCCGAAAATACAATACCTTTTTTCTCCGCTATCTGTTTTGCACGATTCAACAATTGTTGATGTCCTAGATGTACGCCATCAAAAAATCCAATTGCCAGGACCTGTTCGTCACTATTTATTTGTCCGATCGGGTGTGTTACATAATATACTTCCATTCTACTTCTCCCTTCCGTATTTTTTTCAAAGCTGTTATAAATCACACAATGAAGTCAGGTTTTCTCTGTTCTAAATTTGCTTCACTAACGGAAACAGGCTGCCCTCTGTTTAAATCAACAAATTGCATTGCCTCATTAAACCAACTTTCAGGTGGTTCATGTCCCCAGAATGTTGCTCGTTGCGGATCGTCCAAATCCCATCGTATAGGCTCAAAATCAGAATCCCCTGTAAAATAATCACCAGTATACAATTCAACACGGTTTCCATCAGGATCACGTAAATATAGGAAAAAGGCATTTGACAACCCATGACGTCCAGGACCTCGCTCAATACTGCTTGCATATCCAAGTGAAGCAAGGACATCACACGTGTGAATAACGCTCATTGGATCACTAAGCCAGAATCCTACATGATGCAAACGTGGGCCTTTACCATTCATAAAGGCGATATCATGGACAGCCGGTTTACGGTGTAACCATGCAGCCCAAATATCATCATTTTTTGTTGTCGTATATTCCGAACAAGCGTAACCAAGTTCGTTAACATAAAAGTCGTATGCTTTTTGCACATTTGGTACCATACAATTAAAGTGATCAATTCGCTGCATCCTAGACCCTCTATATTGATCATAACGCTGCAGCATTCGTTCAACTGTATCCATGCTGCAAAAGAATTCAATTGGAATGCCTGAAATATCTTGAACCCTTAAAGAACGCCCAATTGCATGTTGACTTCCGTTTTCAAACCATTTTGTCTGTATTCTCTTTCCCTCAAAGTAAGCCGCAAGTTTATCTAAATCTTCTTCTTGCTCTACTTTATAACTGATGACCTCGACACCTGGCTGATCTGCCTTTTTCAGCACATAGCTATGATGTCCCCGTTCCTCTAACCCTCTTAAATAGATATATTGATCATCAGATTCAGTCTCAATAAATCCTAACCCATTAACATAAAAGTCTCTGGCAGCATTTAAATCTGTCACCCTAACAATTGCTCGGGCTGTACGGATAATGTTAAATTTTCCAGTCATATTCTCCCCCCTTACGCCTTTACTAGACCTGGCTTCGAAACATTTAAACTATCAAGGAATTCCTTCACACGTTCTTTATATGGATCTTTGTCATAGTTATCAAAATAAGCCATTCCCATTTTGATTGGATCTCCAAAGAAATAATATTCATAATGGGTTTGCCGATTTCCAAAGGCGCTCATCGTTAAGTCCCAAGCTAAGCGGAATATTTGTACACGTTCATATCCTTCCACATTTTTACCTTGCATTGCCCGGTGAAGAATTGGGCCAATTTCGTCATTTGAAAAGTCAGCATATGTCGGAATACCCATCAAACCAGATGCCCCAAGAATACGTACAATTTCCGCCATACGCGGATATACACGCGGATACCAATTTCTAGCAGCGTCTAATGCAGCAAAATCCGGTGTCATCATACCCCATTTATCAATTTTTGCATTATGTTCTGCCCTGTATAGATGCGATTTCATTGTTTCTAGTGTCAACATGATCTCGGTTCCCTTATCTTTGACATGTTGAAAACCATCGATGCCAATCGAATCCATTAGTGTCAGTACGACACCAAGCAGGAATTCCGTTTTCGCTACCCCTTTGGAAATTACTTGATGAGACATATGGGATACAGCATTCGTTTCGCCAAATGCCCGATTACAAATAGATGAATTTTCACAAACAAAAACGCGATCCCAAGGCACGAGGACATTATCAAACGCTACTATCGTGTCCCCTTCTTCAAACGTTGCACTTAAAGGATGATCAAATTTGTTTTTTCCATAATCGAATGATTCACGTGATAAATACTTCAAGCCTGGTGTGTTATTTGGCAGGGCAAACGCAAGTGAATATGGATCATCAAGCTCACCTGACTTTTTAACAGTAGATGGGAATACAAGAATCTCATCTGTAATTCCACCTTGTGTTGCTAATAACCTGATTCCATCGACAATGATGCCTTCATCCGTTTTCTTTACAAGATGAAGTGCAACGTTCGCATCCTTTTGTTCCGCTTGGATTTTAGCACGGTTCACCTGTGGATGGATAAGTGTATGGGTTAAACTAATATCATTCTCGCGTGCATACTCTGCATATTTCTTAGCGTTTTCAGCAAACATCGGGTCGCCTTCTGCAAAAAATTCACTAGCTTCTCCCATTGCCATTACATCAGCATTAAGATAGTCAGGCGAACGTCCCATTAATCCATTTGTAAAATGTTGCCATTCCATTATTGCTTCACGACGTTCAATTAAATCGTCGATCGTTTTCGGAACCATAAATGTTTTACCAACTTTATTACCGGTAGTTGGATTCGTATAAAGCATTTTTTCTGGCCTTTCATATTGAAGGTCATACAGTTTTGCCATTGATTGAATAACATTTTTAAATGCTGCATGTTCCGTCACATCATCTACTCGTTCCCCATGAATATACACATTATTATTTGCTTTTTTTAGACGTTCAATATATTCTTTCCCTGTTTTTGCTGGCATTGTTTTTCCTCCTTGTTATGAATATGAATTAATTTTTCTTCTTTCCGAATTGTGGAATATGGTGATCCTTCAGTGCAACATGAATAACTTGATGTTCTGTGTAAAAATCAAATGCATAGTGACCACCTTCTCTGCCAATACCACTTGATTTGGAACCACCAAACGGAATACGTAAATCACGAACATTTTGTGAGTTAATCCACAACATTCCCGAATCAACTGCCTGTGCTACCCGGTGTCCACGCTGAATATCTTTCGTCCATACATATCCGGCTAGACCGTATTCCACATCATTCGCCAACGCAATAACTTCTTCCTCTTCCTTAAATTTCATTACAGTAAGAACCGGACCAAATACTTCCTCTTGGGCAACTGTTTTATCATTCGTAACATTTAAGATCATGGTTGGGGCTACAAAATTACCTTGCTTCATTGACGCTGGTACATTTCCGCTAACAATATCTGCCCCTTCTTCCTTTGCTATTTCCAAATAACGTTTTACATTGTTAAAATGTGTTGGATGAATAAGTGGCCCAACCTGTGTTTCCTCATCTAATGGATCGCCGACGACAATGTTATCCACTCGTTCTTTCAATCTTTCAACAAATTCATCATAAATACTTTCATGTAAGAATAAACGTGAATTTGCTGTGCAGCGTTCCCCATTAAAAGAGAAAATCCCCCATGTACAAGCATCAAGTGCTCGCTCAAAATCTGCATCATCAAAAACAATAATTGGTGATTTACCACCTAGTTCCATTGAATACCGTTTTAAAGTATCTGCACCATTCTTGGTAATTTCTGAACCTGTTTTCGTCTCGCCTGTAAACGAAATTAATTTGACATCAGGATTGGCAACAAGGGATGCACCCGCAGTTTCGCCAAATCCGTGTACGACATTGAAAACCCCTTCAGGAAGGCCAACTGAATCAATTAACTCCGCAAGTTTATTCGCTGTCAGCGGTGACCATTCCGCTGGTTTTAAAACAACCGTATTGCCTGTTGCCAATGCAGGAGCAATTTTCCATGTTTCCAGCATAAATGGTGCATTCCATGGTGTAATTAATCCGGCAACCCCAATTGGTTTGTGGATTGTGTAATTAATGAACTCGTCATCCACCTGGTAAGCTTCACCAACCATTCTGCTTGATACCATCTCCGCATAAAAGCGAAAGTTTTTCGCGGCACGAGCAACCATTTTTTTCGTCTGACTGATCGGAAGGCCTGTATCATACGACTCAAGTGGAGCAATTTCTTCCACATGTTCATCAATAACATCCGCTATTTTGTTGATAAATTCTAAGCGCTCGGAAACCTTCATTTTCCCCCATGGTCCCTTGAATGCTTTATCTGCCGCAGTAACCGCCTTATCAATATCTGCTTGATCGCCTTCAGCAATTTGATTGATTACTTCATTCGTAAACGGATTTAAATTTTCAAATGTTTTACTTGATTCTGCATCCACAAATTTACCATTTACATACAATTGAATATCTTTTACATCTAAATCAGTTACCATTTGTTGTTTGTCAAGTTGCTTTTGCGTCATACGAATCGCTCACTCCTTTTAATGTTTTGTACGTTTCCTAGTATTAATGTTGAACCGTTTCCTTTACATCAGCGTAATCTTGTAAAACATTCTTAATTTCCGCTTGAAGTTCTTTCGAAGGTACATCCATTGGCATTCTTAATGTTGGATTGATTTTTCCAAGCATACCTAATGCAGCTTTTGCTGGTGCTGGATTTGTGTCCTTAAATAACACATCGTTAAGTGGCATTAATTCAAAATGTAAATCCTGGGCGCGTTTAATGTCTCCTTCGTTCCACGCATTGTGCATTTCTGCAACTTTAGCCGGCGCAACATTTGCAGTAGCACTAATGGAACCCGCACCACCGATAGCAAGCATCGGGTAACATAGTAATTCAATACCAGAATATAGAAGGAAGTCCCTGCCACAATGAAGTAATACACGGTTAACATGTTCAAAATCTTTATTTGATTCCTTAACCCCAATAATATTCGGACAATCTTTGCTTAACCTTGCTAACGTTTCTACTTCAAGGTTAACCGCTGTTCTTCCAGGAATGTTATAGACGATAATTGGAAGATCTACAGAATCGGCAACTGTTTTGTAGTGTTTATATAGTGCTCCTTGATTTGGTTTGTTGTAATATGGAACAATTACTAACGCAGCATCCGCACCGATCTCAACTGCTTTTTTTGTTAAGTACATCGTTTCATCGTGGTTTGTTGTACCGGTTCCTGGTAAAAACGGAACTCTCCCATCAATTGCTTTCATCGCTGTTTCCATTACCTTTACACGTTCATCTACGGTTAAAGAACTCGGCTCACCACTTGTTCCTGTTACCGAAATAGCATGGCTGCCACTTTTAATTTGCCAGTCAATTAAGTTTTCAAGCGATTCAAAGTCGATGGAACCGTTTTCATTAAATGGTGTAATAACAGGACAAATGGAGATACCGCGCAATCGTTGCTTCGTTTCTTCAAGGTTAGGCATATCTATTTTCGCTCCTTTTTAAATTATTTGAATTTTTCCTTATATTTAAATACTATCATGACAGTGAGTATATTAAAAATATCTAATTAATTTCATTCGTATATGAAAAATATATACTTTTCCCAATTATTTAGAAATTACTTCCTTTTTCAATGTATCCGCACCTGTCTTGTTAGCATGTTTATCTTTAGTCATTAAACTAACGACAATAAAAACTGCAGCAGATAGTGGTAAAGCATAAAATAATGGATCAATATGTGTCATGGGAAATCCAGCTAATGCTGTTTTTCCGAATAATGCGTTGGAAATACCAAAAGCAGCCGCCTCTTTTTCATGGAAAAATACAAAGCCAATAATACTGATCACAAAACCGACTACAACACTTGCATTAGCGCCAGTTCTTGTCCCCTTTCTCCAAAAGAGTGCCCCGATTAATACCGGCAAGAAACCAGCCGCACAAATTCCAAACCAGAATGCCGTTGCCTGCGCAATGACACCACCAGGTAACACATACGCAAGTAATACCGCTGCAACCATTCCAATAATAACGCCTAATCTTGCTAGTCCTGCCTTCTTTCCAAAGATCGATGTAATCCCCATTTTTTTCAAAATATCTTCACTAAAAGAAGATGCTTGTACATGAATGAGAGAACTTACCGTTGACAATACTGCAGAAACCGCAGTCAGTGTAAATAAATAAACAAACCAATCTGGCATCATCTGACCAATTAAAATAGGAACAACCGTGTCTGGATTACCACCTGCCACACTCATAGAAAGCGCACCTTCTGTATTCGAGAAGTAGACATTACTAAGCGGTCCAATCATGTATATTGCACCAGTCATAAAAAATATAAATACCCCACCAATTAACACGGAACGGTATAAAGAACGATCATCTTTAACAGTCATAGCCCTCATTGCCAATTGCGGTTGGGCCAACACACCGATACCCACTCCCATTATCAATGTACTGACAAGTGTCCACCATAATGGTGATCCAAATTCTGGCATTGATGTCCAACCTTGGTGCCCTTGTGCTACCAAATCCTCCGGCACAAGATCTTTCATCGCTGTCAGAGCACTATGTCCAGCCGTAACACCACCGACAGCCTGATATGTTATAAAGAGAAAAATAGCCATCATCACTAGCATAACTAATCCAGCAAAAGCATCCGTATACATAACAGCCTTTAGTCCACCACTTAGCACATATGCACTCACAACGGCAGCAATGAGAAAAAGGGCTACATGGAAGTTAACCCCTAACGCTTCTTCCAAAAAACGTCCCCCACCAACGAGAACGATACTCGTATATGCCGGCATGAAAATAAAGATCATCACCCCGGAAAAAATAGTAATAAAATTAGACTGATAACGTTCCCCTAATAAAGATGGGAATGTAAACACATTTAACTTCCTTGAAAGCCGCCGTATTCGGGTGCCGAAAATCGCAAAGGCCACAAAGACCCCTAATACAATATTCAAAAACGCCAGCCACAGCAAACTAAAACCATATGACGAAGATACGCCTCCAAAACCAATCAGTGAAGACGTACTGATAAACGTGGCACCATAGGAAAGTGCCATGACAACAGGGTTTATGTTCCCACCAGCTACCAAGTAATCTGCCTCTGTAACTGTTTTTCGATATCCATAATAAGCTAAACCTGACATAATCAAAAAGTAAACAACAAGCAATGGAATAAATACGGCTAAGTTCATTCCTTTCCATCTCCTTCGTAATTCCAAAACACAACCCCAAATATGACGCAGCCAACTGCTGATAAAATCGTAGCAATCCAGGAAAGTGTAATAATTCCATCTTCCATCCCAAGCATGATTCAATTCCTCCTAACTTATTTTTTTCTTGATTCTTAATACAAGGCTGTTTTCGCATAAATTGTTGCTTTCTGCTCCGCGACCCGTTTCTTCGTAAGCTACAATCTATATAACAGCCTTACATAAAATAATAATTTTAGTTAAAGACCTCACCTCCCAAAATAAATAGCACCTATTCTCGGGTTGATGTTTCTGTTCTCGGGTCGATGTTTCTGCTCCCCAGTATAAATAATCAATTCACGATTCAGAGTTTTCGCTATATTCACTATTGAAAAGGTTATCATAATGGTTTACAATATGTGAAATATCTATTTACTTGGCAAAGTATATGTTAAAAATATAAAGCAGGGGGAAAATGGAATGGACATGAGACAATTGCGCTATTTTCACACAATTGCTTCTGAGGGACAAATAACTCGTGCTGCAAAAAAACTTCATATGGCTCAACCACCTTTAAGTCAAACGTTAAAAATGCTTGAGGATGAATTAGGCGTAACATTACTTGAACGCAATGGAAGAAAAATGGAATTAACTGAAGCGGGAATCGTTTTATATAAAAAAGCGGAAACCCTCTTCCATTCTCTAAATGAAGCTGTCGTGGAGGTAAAAGAAACAGGAAAAGGAATTAAAGGAAGGCTGTCGATCGGCTGTGTGAAATCATGTTTTTCTTTCATCCCAGAACGAATAAGTAAATTTCGCAAGCAGTATCCGAATGTTACCTTTGAATTAAGAGAGGGCGATTCATTCCGTTTAGCCGAACAATTATATAGCCGGAATATCGATCTCGCAGTTGTACGTTTGCCGTTGGAAATGAGAGCGTTTTCCTCGATTTCTTTACCGGATGAAAATTACGTCGCTGTATTACCAGAAAGTTGGGTTAACGAAAATTCTAAAATGACTATCTCCATGAAAGAATTAGCAAAAACGCCGCTATTACTATTACTTCGAATTAGTGGTGTGGGACAGTATGAGATCATCATCGATCAATTTAAAAACCATGGTCTAAAGCCAAATGTTATTTGCGAATGCCCTGATGCCGATATGATATTGGAACTTGTCACGGAAGAAATCGGCGCAACTGTTATACCTAAATCGGCCATTTCTAACCTTCATCAGTCCGGAATAAATGTATTACAGATTGAAGATGCGAATATTGTATCCCAGTCTTCCGTTATATGGTTGAAGGATCGTTACCTATCAAAAAGCGCCCATCGATTTATTGATTTATTCCATGGTGAAGTTAAACAAATAATGTAATTTTAAAAGTACATGCAAAAAAATCGTGCAATAAAACTCCCTATTAAGGAAACTTTACAGCACGATTCATTAAGCTATCACTCCGAAACTGGCCGATTACTTGCCTTAGATTTAATTTTGTTCGTATCCCCAACACCTGGCCGGGAGTTTTTAATAAAGAATGCCAATACGAGTGCGATAACTGCGAATACACCTGCAACGATAAATGATACGTTTACGCCATGTACAAATCCTTGAACACCTTCTTCAGGTATTGCACTATTTGTCATAACAGTTACAAGTAATGCTGTTCCAACCGCTCCAGCTACCTGTCTCATGGTGTTGTTCATTGCTGTACCATGTGGAATTAAGTCTGTTGGCAATTGATTCAATCCAGCTGTTGTAACAGGCATCATGACCATAGAAATACCAAACATTCGGATCGCATTAACCGTTGCTATATACGTAAATGTTGTATCCTTCGTCATGTCAGCAAACATGAACGTTGTAACAACAACAATCGTTAATCCGATAATTGCAAGCCATTTTGCACCAAACTTATCAAATAATCTCCCGGTAATTGGGTTCATTACTCCCATTAAAGCCGCACCTGGTAACAGAGCTAAGCCGGATTCGAATGCAGTAAACCCGAGCATATTTTGCATAAGTAATGGTAAAACAACCGCTGCACCGATCATGGCAATAAATACGACCATACCAAGAATCGTTGTTAATGTGAATATTTTATTTTTAAATACCCTGAATTCTAAGATTGGTTGTTCCAGTTTCATCTGTCTTAGGATAAACCATGTCAGCGCTAATGCGCCAATAATCATAGAAATAACGACCTGTGAACTGCCCCATCCACTATTTCCTGCTGTACTAAATCCATATAGCAAACCGCCAAATCCTAAAGTGGATAAGATAATGGATAAAATGTCAAGCTTCGGAAATGTCTGATCGGTAATGTTTTTGAGCATAAAATAAGCAACAATAATATCGATGATAATGATTGGCAAAATGATATAAAATAAACTTCTCCATGGAAATTGTTCAACCATCCAACCTGATAATGTTGGGCCTATTGCCGGAGCAAAAGCAATTACTAACCCAAACATTCCCATCGCTGTTCCTCGTTTTTCAATTGGAAAGATGAGGAATAAAATGGTTTGCATCAATGGCATAATAATACCTGCACCGGCAGCTTGAAGAATTCGTCCCACCATCAATAGAGAAAAAGTTGGTGCAATGGAACAAATTGCAGTACCTAAAGCAAACACACCCATTGCGGTAAGAAATAGACCTCTAGTGGTAAAACGTCCAATTAAAAACGCTGTAATCGGAATCATGATGCCATTAACAAGCATAAAAATGGACTGCAGCCATTGTGCAACGTTTGCATCCAAATCTAAATCGCTCATTATATGCGGCAGAGCTGTCGCTAAAAGTGTCTGATTCAAAATAGCAACAAAGGCCCCCGAAATTAAGACAATCATTATTGGGATTTTGTTGATTTCTCCAGATTGTGCTGGAGCTTGACTATTAGCCATAATCTTCCTTCTTTCTATTTAAAAATTGATAACCTTATCGTTTCCCAGTAAGCCCTTTTTATGAATTTGTAGCAGGCTTACTGTTAGAAATATTCCCTATATTCTTCCTTCCGAAAAAGTAACATATAATACCTTACCACAATCAGAGGTTGACGAAAAGAAATAAAGAAGGATTTTTTTATTTCTTTTCATTTATTATTTGATGACCTTTTAATTAACTCCTAAAACACAAAAAAGAAAAGGACATACGGGGCAGCGTACATCCTTTTCTTCTCATCACTTTGTATATAACAAAGGGGGATGGGAGAAAGTTCATGGTCAAACAAAGGGGTTTTGTTTGTTATTTATTTTACATTTATACTATAGCAATAATAACATTGTTATTCAATAAGTTTGTTCATTGTTTCACAGAACTGTCACACTTTCTATAAACTTATCCTTCTAAGTCTACTTTTATTCACATATGATTTATTAACACATTTGTTGATTGGAGGGCTTTCGGTGCATGATATTCTCCCATTTTTATTTTTGATTATGACGATTGTTTCCTTTTTCCTTACGATTCTTGGTCTAATGAAGTTAATCCCTCTTTTTATTTCTTTGCCATTATTATTTATATCAATTTATTTGACCATTTTTACGTTTACCCACAAACGTGTATTCCGAGGAATGCGATAATCATGTAGAACGGTAAAAACGGGTTGTATGTGTTTCATCCAATAAATGAGCAATAAACCTCCAAATAATCCAGATTTTGCAATCAAAAAGCCGCTTCACTAATGTGAGGCGGCTTTTTGATTTATCCTAACAATAACTTTTCCATTTCGTTCAATTTTTCTTCAAAGACATTTAAGGCATCTAAAATTGGTTGTTTTGATGTCATGTCTACTCCCGCATGTTTCAATACTTCAATTGGATAGTCACTGCTGCCTGCCTTTAGAAACTTGTTGATATAACGATCGACCGCTCCCTCATCACCAGAGAGAATCTGATTAGCTAATGCAGTTGCAGCAGAATAGCCTGTTGCATATTGATAGACGTAATAATCCATATAAAAATGTGGAATCCGTGCCCATTCAAGCCCAATTTCTTCATCAGAAACAACATCATCACCGAAATATTTCTTATTTAACGCATAATAAATCTCGGTTAATTTATCAGCTGTCAATGCTTCCCCATTTTGCATACGTACATGGATATCATGTTCAAACTCAGCAAACATCGTCTGACGGAATAATGTACCACGGAAGCCTTCAAGAAAATGATTTAACAAATACAATTTTTGCTGTTCATCATCAGAATGCTTTAACATGTAGTCATTTAATAATGCTTCATTACATGTCGACGCGACTTCTGCAACGAAAATGGAATAGTTTCCATAACGAAATGGCTGCGCTTTTCTTGTGTAATAGCTATGAACAGAGTGTCCTAATTCATGTGCCAACGTGAACAAATCGTTTACGTTGTCCTGCCAATTTAATAAAATATATGGATGTGTTCCATAAGCACCAGATGAATATGCTCCACTGCGCTTTCCTTTATTTTCCTCTACATCAATCCAACGATTTTCATAGCCTTCTTTTAAAATCGAAACATACTCCTCACCTAGTGGCGCTAATCCTTTTAACACATATTCCTGTGCTTGTTCGTATGGGATTTCCATATCAACATCTTTAACAAGCGGAGTATACATGTCATACATATGCAGTTCATCAAGATCGAGTACTTTTTTCCGCAGTGCTGCATAACGGTGCAACAATGGTAATTTTTCATTTACAGCTTCAATCAAATTATCATATACCTGTTCATCGATTTTATTACTATCAAGTGCAGCTTGTCTTGCTGAATCATAATGACGGACTTTTGCATAAAAGTTATCCTTTTTCACCGTACCAGCCAACGTTGAAGCAAATGTATGCTTATATTTTCCGTATGTTTCATACATCTTTTTAAAAGCTTCCTCACGTACACGACGGTCTTTCGATTCCAGAAATCCGATGAAACGGCCATGTGTAAGATCAACTTCTTCACCTTTTTCATTCGTAATACTTGGAAACGTTAAATCAGCATTATTCAGCATGCCAAATGTTTGGGAAGCACTATCCATTGGCTCAGATGCTTCAGCAAGCAAAGCCTCTTCTTGTTGACTTAATATATGTGGACGTTGCCGCGTAATTTCATCTAACGTATGTTGATACTCTTGCAATTCTTTCTTTTCTTTTAGAAATCCTTTCAATGTTGCTTCATCCATCGCAAGAATTTCGGGAACAATAAAACTCATCGAACTAGATGCTATTGTTAACACATTTTCTGCTTTTGCATTGATTTCTTGATAGAAAGAGTTCGTTGTGTCCTCATCATAGCGCATATGTGCGTATGTAAATAACTTACCAAGACGCATTGACAAATCATCTTGCAATTTCAATAAATCATACAAGTTTTGTGCCGATTCGGAAAGTTTCCCTTTATATTCCTCCACTTTTGGAATGTCATTTTTTAAATGCTGTAATTCCTCTTCCCAGACATCATCCGTTGCAAAAATATCTTCCAATTTCCATTTGCGTTCTTCAGGTATTTCACTTCTTTTTGGTAGTTCTTTTGTTCCTTTAGCCAATTACACTTCCTCCTTTATAATCCTCACATTACACTTTCGATAGAAAACCTACATTTTCCTCTATTTATTTAGTATAACGAATTTACCCTAAATCATGCTTGTATTTTGATTGAATTGTTTGTTATTCGCTCAACTTTCGCACCAATAACATAAGATCAATAGTTAGCTGAGGCAAACTTGAAACGTTTCTAATATTGCCTTGACAACCTAGGTAAACATAAAGATTGTTTTCTAAAAGATTGGGACTGCGATTACTCGTCCCATCGAAAGCATTTGTGGTTTTGTATATAAAAGATATAAAATGCGAAGTAACTAAGAAATTGCTCCCTCGCCGTTCCGGAAATACACTACGCTTTCCGGGGGCGGCTGCTGAGCCTCCTCGTGCTAACGCACTGCGGGGTCTCACCTAGGCCTTTCCTCCCCCAGGAGTCTCCGCGTATTTCCTCCACTGGTTTTGCATTTACTACCATTAACTGTAGTAGTATGTGTTCTACCAAGCCACATTCTACCGCTTCACTAGTCCGGGTGAGTGGAGGGTGGTGACTCCTGCGGGAACAATGGTTTTCGGTGGGGCGAGTTAGCGCAGCCCCAGCACGTGTCCGAAGACCCCGCAGGAAGTGGTTTTCTTCCGAGGAGGCTATGGGCCGTGCCCGCGGAAAGCAACCACCCGGAGCGATCCCGGACGGCGGCAAATGTGCGTATTTATAGAAAAGAGTCTAGCAGTCACAGCTTGATTAAATGTGATTAATCCAAGTCAACTTGAGCAGTGAATCTCCATCCTTCCTCATTCTATCAAGGCTTATTTGCCCATTTCACGCTGCGAAAGTTGAGTAATTAGTTGATTGATGATGTTTTTATCTTCTTCTAATGCAGCTTCTATCGATTGATGAAACTGGAAATTAGTTTGTTTAATAAAATGTTGAGAAGACTTTTGTTTCAGGATGTTCAATTGTGCTAACAAAAGGAGATAATGCTGAATTGGATTGTTGTCGGCTTTTATTAACGGAAAATTGGATAGGGGAATCATCTGGTTTCTTAGGAAATGATAGCAGGTCTGAAGTGAAATGTGTCCGCCTATTGGGAGTGGATTCAGTAGATCAAGGCAAAGGCGGCTTTGCCAATCCCATAATGGTACTCGCATTTGGTATTGTGCTGCAACCGGCAAGTAGATAACCGATGGAAGGTGTTCCACATGTGTCTTCTTTAAATAAAGCCATTGATGCCAAGCTAACTCCCGTCCATATAGACGGTTTCTTGGTCGTAAGCGGAATCGCTGCTTTTCCTTTCTCCATATTGTATATAGTTGTTGCTTGGATAATCGATACTGGTGAAAAAGATCGGTAAATACTATATTATGGAGTGAATGAAACGATAGCTTTCCAACCGCCTGCTGAGTTGTTGTATCATGAATGTCTTGGAAAAATGTGAATTGCATTGTGTTTGGACAGAAGAAGTATAAAGATAGGGGGGAATCTGATGAAAACTGGTGCATAAGCTGCCTTAAAAACTGATCTACTTTCATGCTGTACGCATTTTTTCGTTTAAACTGATTCGCACCAATGATCCAAATTGGGGTGACTCCAGCCTGTTTGTATCCTGCCGTTCGTTTTTGTATAACATCAGCACCAATTCTAGCACACTGAAACTCAATCGCTATTTGTTTACGATTTATCGTTACAAGCAGATCAGGCCGTTGTCTAATATCTGGCAAAAATGCTTCCAACTTTACATCAAGTTGCTGATATTTGAACCATTGGTACAGAAGGAATTTCCCTTTTTCATGATAACCGCTTTCCCCACCTTCCAAGGAAGTGCAATTCACCTTCTGTCGATGGGCAAAATGGGGGATCATCTTCGTACCAGCCTTGACAATTACGCGTTCGTCACATGTCGGACAGAAAAATTGTTTATGTGCTTTATGATATGCAATTTCTTTTTTTGATAATGAAGCAAGTGTGATAAATTTGCCATTCTTTGTTTTAGCTTGCAGCATATGTTCAAAATCACCTCTCTCTTTATTCCTTATTCGACAAAAAGAGGTGAATTCCTGCAAAAAAACAAAATAAAAAACCTGCAACACTATGCTTGCAGGCCTTCTGATTTTTGTTTATGGTGACGTGTCTAGATGCTACCTTAGAAATTAACCCTTATCGTTGAGCTGGAAAATAAGTTTTCACTTGAGAAAATGTGTCATTTGCAAACACCTTTTTCCCATATTCCTCTAGAAAATGAATGGTGACATCCGAATCATAACCGAATTCAAGCACTTGGCTAATCATATCCTCTTGATTATCATCATCTAATTCATCTTGGGAAAATTCCATGTATAGATAATAGGTATCCTTATAGTGGAATAAACTATTTTCATCAATACCTGTAGAACTGTCTTGGAAATAATGACTTAACTGAATAACATCCTCAAAATCCTGAAAGCTTACAATCAATGATAAATTACCATCATCAGATTCTTCTTCAGATTTTCTGGCAGTATTATTCGTACTACTTTTTCCAAATTTATCGTCTAAGATATTTTCAATTTTTTCATCAACGGATAAGTCGATTGTTTTCCCGTCTTCTTCAGGAAGCTCAATATTATCGCCGTTTTTGGAAATCTGTGCTTTTGTAACAATGATTTCTAAGCCTTTTTCCAATGCCTGCACTTGAATCCACAATGGGCCGTCAACATTAAAATCCTCTTTATAATTCACCTCATCCATCATTTGCCAAAATAATTGTTCACTACGTTCGCGATTATACCAAATTTCTTCCCGTTCAAATCCGCGATCCTCAATATCAATATAAGAAATATAAAATTTTACCGTATTCTCATTTATACGTTCTATTTCCATTTCATTTCTCTCCCTTCTAAAGAAAAACGTCCAATGTGCGTTTTTCGTTACTTTAAACTACAAAGCTTTAACTATTTTTAAATAGTTAGGTGGAAGAGATAACTTCACCTGATACTTCATTACTATTTATTTACCCTTTACGAAATAACCCTAACCATTCATTCCTAGTTTATATCTATATCATTATTGTATGACAGAACAACTGATTTTGAAAATTTAAATGCCTATAATATTTAATTAAATATGATAACTGATTCAGCCTAAATTGTCACTACCCTTTAGAAAATAAGAGAATAAAAGCGCAGATCGACAACAAAGGATCTGCGCTTTTATTTTTGTATCAACGTTCTACATGAATAGACCGATTAGTTTACCATTCGTTGAGCTTCATGCAGTTGCAACGTGCGAACTGTTCGTGGTAAGAACCGACGAATTTCATCTTCATTATACCCAACTTGCAAACGCTTTTCATCTAAAATAATTGGTCTGCGTAACAATCCAGGATTTAGTTGAATTAATTTGAACAAATCCTTCATTGGCAATTGATCAATATTGACATCTAATTTTTGAAAAACTTTAGAGCGTGTTGAAATTATCTCATCCGTTCCATCTTCTGTCATTCGCAATATTTCTTTGATCTCATCCAATGATAATGGCTCAGAAAATATATTTCGTTCCGTAAAAGGTATTTCCTGTTTTTCTAGCCATGCTTTTGCTTTTCTGCAAGATGTACAACTTGGTGAGGTATAAAGTGTTACCATGAAACTTCACTCCTCATTTCTAAAATTTAAAGAAATTATTATAGTCGAACCAGCGTATATCTGAACCCTAAAAATGCCACGTCCAGCTCCAGTACCCAGCGACTAGTAGACAACCCCCGCCTCCGTACGATAAGTCAACATCAGTTCGCTCCTAGCTCACTGTGTTTCCTTTATCTCCTACGGTAGGAATGTTCGGTTAAAATCGCTACTTTGCGCAGCAACACCGAACCACCCGTATTGCGTGGGCGCAGTCCATACATCGCTAAACGGCTACTTCCGCTTTTGTTCATTGTATGGTCATTTCATAAACTTTTGAACAACTTATCAGATTAAAATAAGTTTAAATAACCTATATGTATAAGTATACTACAATTGTCAAGCAAAAGGTAGGGTATTTCCTAGAAAAATCAGCTAAAATTCAAATGTTCACGAAATGTTTATATTTATGTATAAGGTACCCTAGTTTATTTTCAATTAAACATCTTATTTGAAAAAAATTAGAATTTAGAAGGTCACCCCTTGAGGCAAAACTCAAGGGGAACCTCCCTAAGCTTTTTCTTTTATTCCATTAAAAATGTTATCTGATTCTCGATCCTCATCATAGCTTAGCACTTCCTCAACCGGTTGATAAGCTTTGCCATATATCTCTTCATCTTTATACGTATGAATGTCTTCATACATTTTTTTCATTTTTTCATAAATCATTTCTTCTGATTCGTTATCTGGAGACCAATATAAAATTTCCATTGGAGTTTCTTCATTTGTAGCAAGTGATCGGCGATTATAACCGATGGACTGGGCGTGGGTAAATCCTTCTCTTTGATAAAAATGAAGTCTTTTCTCAGTATCAGAATCGTCGTAATCAACAGGTTCAACTTCTAAAATAATTGGTTTATTTTTCTCTTTAAGTTTCTCAATCAACTTATGTCCAATTCCCTGACCTCTTGATTTCGCTGAAACCCAAAGATAATCAATAAACAAAAATTTGTCGAACTCTGCGAACATTAGAACGTGATAAGGACCTTCATCCTTGTAATATACGTCTCCTTTTTCCTTTAGCAGCATTTCCATATGCTCCTTGGATTTCATTTCTTCTACTGGAAAGTACTCGTTTAACTTTTCATACCAATTCATTGATCTACTCCTTTTTTTTACGTCTTTTCTATTATAACGAAAATTTCCCAATTTGTTAAATTTACATTTTAAAAGGCTCATTTCACATTGTTTGTTGCTTTCTATCCCGCAGCCCATATAACTACGCTTTCCAGGGGCGGCTGGAGAGCCTCCTCAGGCCAACACGACGTTTGGTCATTGTGTAAAAAACAACAAATTTTTCGATGGGCGAGTAATCGCAGTCCCAAGCTTTAATAGCCTTTTTGCAAAAGCACCATGTCTAGTTTACCCGCTGAACATTATTTTAAACGATGTCTGTCCCCCGCGCCGAAGGACAGACCTCGTTTTTTATGGAGTATAATCTACATTTTCTGTGTACGAATTCCCAGCATTCCAGATCAAAAATTCATTTATACCATTTTCCTGTAATGCTTTAATTTGTTTCTCTACTTCTGCTTTCCCATATTGGGTGGGAGCACCATCATACAACCATGGCGCTTCAAAGTCTTGAATCCATGGTCTTGAGATTGGCGGATTATCCAGCTTCCCAAGCACTTTATTTTCCACTTTCGCATATTCTGTAACCAATTTATATGGATGTTTATCCGGGAAGTCAATTCCAAAATAAGATGTCCAGTGACTTGGATAAATCATCGACGAAATAACATCGACATTGTTAGCGATTTTTGAAAAATTTTGTCCAATCCCCGGTGCTTCCGGGATCGTTGCGGAATAGCCAAAAATGTCAACGCCAACTTTCACATCGTAATACCCTAATTCTTCTTTTGCATATGAAACAAAATCTGTTACAGCTTGAACACGGCGCTGAACATTTTTTATGTCCGCGTTTTTATATTCACCCTGGCTATATTCCAGTTCCTCATCGTAATGTTCAAACCCTTCAGGAAATCGGACATAATCAAATTGAATTTCCTGAAAACCTAATTCCGCAGCCTGTTTTGCAAGGTTTACGTTGTATTCCCATACTTCTTTTTTAAATGGGTTAACGAAAGCTTCCCCTTTTCCATTCGTCCAAACCTTACCATTCTTTTTAAAGGATAAGTCAGGGCGTTTTTCTGCTAAAACCGAATCTTTAAAAACAACAATCCTCGCAATTGGATAAATTCCTTTTTTCTCAAGAGTTTCTAGCATTTTACGTGGTTCATCAATATAATTTTTAGCAATATCTTCATATGGTGAGCCTTTTTCTGGTTTGTATGTGATATTCCCATGATCTTCTTTAATATCGATTACCATTGTGTTCAAGTCAGTGGAATCAATTAATTTCACCAGTGAATCAAAGCGGCTTCCCCCAGCAGATGGCCCAGTAACATAGATACCCCGAACGGCATCAGGATAGGTGAAATCCAAACCTGAATTATATGTAAATCGTTTGAAATGTTTCGTTGTGTCAATTTGTTCTACATTTGTCGTATTCGTTGCGTGTGAGTGAGCAATTTGTATTTCCTTTCCGCTACTGATGGTTGGGATACTTAGCCCAACAATGAGAAATCCGATAGCTGTTATATTCTTTAATTGTCCTCTCCACATAATAATCAATCCCCTATTTCCTGCAGTCTATGAATCTAGTATAAAGGAAAGCGCTAAATATTTGAACGGATTTTTAGTTATTTTGTCGAATTTTTTATGTGATTCACTTCTTTATTGAGAACATGTATACAAAAATTATTCTAGCCTGCCTAATCATAAAAAAACCGGCTCTATTATACAATATGCCGGAGAGTTCCTTTTCATTTATAGAAATAAGTAAATTATCTTCAATCGTCTCAAAAACAATTGCTAATTCGTATTACACCAATGGCAAGGTAAACCAAAAAGTATGGTAAGTACCGTTGGATCTGATTCCAATTTGACCATTATGGTGGTCGACAATTTCCTTTGAAATAGCAAGTCCCAACCCTGTTCCTCCTGTATCACGTGCCCGAGAAGGATCAACTCGATAAAAACGTTCAAAGATTCTACTTTGTTCTGATAATGGAATGATTTGACCTGGTCCTGAGACGGAAACCTTGTATTCCGTGCTTAAATTTTCACCGGTAACTATAATTGGTTCAATTCCCTGATAGTAACGAATAGCGTTATCAATTAAATTACTGATAACTTGTGGAATCCCTCCATCATACACATTTACGACACCTGACTTAGTCTGAACCTTTACTTCGATTCCGGCACTCCTCAATGACCAGTGAAACATCTCAACTGTTTGCTCCACCAACATGACCATATCCAAAGGCTCTTTTTGGGAAAATGTTTGCTTAGATAAATAATCCCATTCTTTTAGTTGTTCAAATTGTTCCACCAAACTGATCAGCCTTTTTAACTCCTCATGAAGTGATTGGTATAGTTGCTTGTCACCTGATATCACTCCACTTTTTAATGCATTGAGGTAACCATTTAAATTTGACAAGGGGGTTCGTAGTTCATGCGACAAGTCTGATACAAGCTTTTGCCGGTATTGTTGATTGTTTTTTAATTGTTCAACTAAATCATTGAAATGATTAATCAATTGTCCTGTCTCATCATCCGAATTAACCACAAGTGGATTGGGATATTGGCCCTGTTTCATTTGCTTCGTAGACTCAATTAGCTCCCTTATTGGGTGTATCAATTTCTTTGTGAAATAAAAATGAATTAGGCTACCAATTACGATTGCTGAAATGCTAAATACCCACAAATATTGAAAGAGTGTTGCATCAAATTGACCTTGTTTTTGGCTATCCATCGTCCCCATTCCATCTGCCAAAAAACAAGCTGTATTGTAGATTGCCCAGCTACTAAGTGCAATAAAGGAAGCAATAATAATAATATTTGTAAATGTTAATCGCCATAAAATTTGTTTGGGAAACCACGTCTTTCTATGTTTATTCATCGACAAATTTATACCCCATTCCACGGACTGTATGAATACGTTTAGGTGAAGCAGGATTATCCTCAATCTTTCTCCGTAACTTCTTAATATGTGCATCAATTGTACGATCTAATACCGTTTTATCAGCGTATGGATAAAGTTGCTGAATAAGTTTCTCTCTTGATATAACTACATTTGGGTTCTCCATAAAATAGTAAAGTAGGTTAAATTCATGTTTTGTCAAATTCAATTGCTTATCAAACAACATTACCTCACCTTTTCGTGGTTTTATACATAATCCACCATAGGTAATCTTTTGACAATACTGTCCTGTTCTTCGCAAAACAGCCTCAACATGTGCAACTAATTCATCCGGTTCAAATGGCTTTGTCACGTAATCATCCGCACCAATTTTCAACCCGTTAATTTTATCTGTTGTACTTGTTTTTGCAGACAGCATAATAATGGATACTTCATTACGCTCCTGCTCCCTAACCCATGTACAAAAATCTTCTCCACTTAATTTTGGAAGCATTAAATCAAGTATAATTAAACATGGATGATACGTTAAAAAGACATCCTTTGCCATTTCCCCATCAGTAGCCTCTACCACATGGAAGCCTTCCTTTTTCAAATAAATATGGACAAGCTCACGGATCATTTTATCATCTTCCACTACTAAAATGGTTTGCCTCATTTCCAACACCTCTACTTCATTATAAGTAAAACGGCGCCTCATTTCATCTGCTCTAACTCTTGAACCATCATCTCATAATGTAGTGCACCAAATGCCTTATTTCTAATAATTCCATTTGAATCAATCATAAACGATGTTGGAATTGGCCGAATGGCATACCTATTTGCTACTTCAATATTTTTATCCAACAAAATTGGAAATGTTAGCTCAAACTCATGAACGAAGTCTTTTATTTCCTGCATGCTCTGCTCTGTCTGCGTCAAATTAACCGCCAGAATAATAACATCATTATTTTGGTGGAATTTTTCCAGATCCGGCATTTCCGCGCGGCATGGCGGACACCAGGTAGCCCAGAAGTTAACCATGACACGTTTTCCCCTGTAATCAGATAATTTTACTGTGCTACCGTCTAATGTTTGAAGCTGGAAGTCCGGTGCAGCATTTCCTATTTCCAAACCGACAGTAATTTCATCCGCTTTATCACTTTCTTCACCAGCAGCAACATCGCTATCCACCTTATTATCAGAATTAGTTGTTTCTATTTCCTCATTTTTAGACGAATTTGATGTATCATTTGGCTGTTTCACAAAATCGTATACAGCCCAACCAAGCATACCAGCAATAACAACAATAAAAATTGCTTTTTTCAATCATTGCCCCTCCTTCCTATACAATTTCTCTATTAAATCGCGTTGAATAGCCTACTAAATTTCCGGTTCTCATTCATTCTATTTTTTCCAATTCCTGTACCATAAGATCATAATTCATCGCACCCATTGCAATAAATTGGATACGACCATTCGAATCAATCATATAGGAAGTCGGGTATGCTCGAACTTGATAAGTAGATGCAACATCAGAATTTGTATCCTTTAACACAGGGAAAGTCATCCCAAATTCTTCTACAAAATCCTTTACATCCCCTTCACTCTTTTCCGATCCAGTCAAATTTACCGCTAAAATAGCCACATCCTTTTTATCATAAAGTTTTTGTAAATCGGGAATTTCAGCCCTACACGGCGGACACCAAGTAGCCCAAAAATTAACTAAGACTCGTTGTTCGCCTTTGTAATCAGATAAACGTACTGTATTTCCCTCAAGCGTTTTTAATTCAAAATCGGGTGCAAATTCACCTTTCGCAATTCCCACACTATCAGACTCTGTGATCTCATCCCCATTATCTTTAAGTGGAGAAGTAATCATACCCCCGGAGATATCTTCATTTTCTTCTTGTCCTGTTTTATCACTCGAGATAACAAAATCATAGGTTGCGAATCCTAGCATTCCTACTATAACCACAATAATGATAACTTTTTTCATTGATAATGACCTCCATTGCTATCCTAATTTTGATAACCATGTATCTTTCACCAAGTTAAGTAGAAATTCTGTGATTCGTGGCATTTGACCAAAGAACAAAACTAGCCCCATTATAATCATAATGACTGCTCCAATTCTCATAATTACCTGACTGTGCCGCACAATCCATCTAGTCGATCCAAGAAAGAAAGTTAATACAATAAATGGTAATGCGAAACCAATAACATACATAACTGTGTAGAATATACCTTGAGTGGGGTTACTTGCAGCCAAAAGTAAGATAGACCCAAAAATCGGACCGATACATGGAGTCCAGCCTGCAGCGAAACCAAGTCCAACAAAAAAAGCACCCAAATACCCAGCCGGCTTTTTGGAATAGTGAAAACGCTTTTCTTTCATTAGTGCGGTAATATTAAGCCAACCACCAATAAATAGCCCCATAACTATAATGAAAATCCCCGCGATACGTTGAATAAATAAACCAGAATCACCAAGTAGTAAATCCTGAATCCATCGACCTAAAAATGAGGCACCGGCACCCAAGCTAATAAATACCAATGAAACTCCGAGTAAGAAGAAAATAGAATGACTTAACAATTTACCACGGATTTTAGCTTTCTGATTTCCTTGCAATTCTTTTACACTTATCCCCGTAATATATGACAAATATGCCGGGAAAATAGGAAGTACGCAAGGTGACAAAAAAGATAATGCCCCAGCTCCTATTGCCAAAAACATTCCAACAATCAACATTGTATCTGCTTCAATTCCGCCCATTACGATCCCTCTTTCTAATTAGTAAAAACAAACTTACGATAAAAAATACTCCCACAAACCATGGTGCCATGATATAACCAAACACCGTTACGAATGGTTGAATAAATGATAATACTAGGATTCCAGTGGTCCAACCAATTAATATCAAACATATTAGTGTTCTAGTTGTTACATGTCCACGGATGAGAAGGTAGGAAACCATGAGAATAGTAAGTAAAACTATATACCCAAAAGAATATGTATTGTTGTTCCAAATCAGTTGAATAAACTCATATGTAAAAGATGCTGCCAAAAATACGGGTAGAAAGGATGCGATAAATGCAAGCATATTAATTCGACCCCGTTTGGATTTATAAGCAAGTACGAAGCCACTAAATAATACAGCCAAGTAAAAGCCTTGTGAACCACTAGGATAAGCCAATATTGCTAATGGATCCTTTATAAAAACAGAAAAATGCAATATGATTTTTCCAATCCAGATAAAGATCACAAAATTAATAAGTTGTGAGGCAAATTCCTCCAGCTGTTTCATTTTTCGTACCTTTGTTTCATCACTTAATACATAATAGAAAACAAGTCCCACAATTACACTTAGAACAATAATTGCAATCGACATTAATTTACTAGCCACCGCCATAGACAGTTCCCCCGTTTCCATCCACCATTACAATACAACACCAATATGAAAATTTGATGAAAATCCTAACAAACTATATGAAAATGTGACAACTTTAAGACATCCAAATACAAGATTGGGGACAACCCCTGTACAAAAAGCTTTCCTCGCTTCATGTAGTAGGTGCTATCCCCAATCCGTATTTGCTCTTTATTTAAATTGACTTTTCAATGCATGCTTTTAATCTTTTTTCAATATCTTGCGCAAATTCTACAATGGATTCATCCTCGACCATTTGGATTAACGCTGTCGGGCGTGGCATACCGATTTTCGTTTTTCCATTATCTTGATATACAACAATTTTGCAAGGTAAGAAATAACCAACAAGCTGATTCTGTGACAAAATGTGATTTGCTGCCTGTGGATTGCACACTTCTAACACATGATAAGGTTGCTCAAAATCAAATCCCTTTTTCTGTAATGTATCCTTCATATCAAGATGCCAGAGAATACCAAACTTATCCTCTTTTAAGCTTTCTTCCAATGACCCAATTGCTTCGTCGACTGTTTTTGTTGTCTCAACTGTATAATGAAACATGATAGTGTATCTCCTTTTTCATTAAATTTTCCAACAACAAGGGCTTATTTTGGTATTGCTTTTATAGCATAATTTCCTGGATTCAATGTGATGACTTCCACCTGAAAATTATTCCGTTCAAAAACTTTAGCCATTTCACTGGAAGAAATTCGATGATGTAACGGAGGGCCTGATTCTGTTTCGACCGCTTCCCAATCAAGTAAAAGCATCTGTCCTCCTGGCTTTAAAATACGTTTTATTTCACCAAGAGTCCTATCGACATCTGGAACTTCATGCATGACGAAAGCGATCATAACTTTGTTTACGGAGTTATCATCAAGTTTAATATGGTCCAAGTCACTTTCCACATAATGAATGTTATCCGTTGTTTCTTTGTTTGCATTTTGCTTCAACATTTCCAACATTTTCGGCTCAATGTCAACGGCATAAACCGATTCCGCATGCTTTGCTAGTGGGATTGCAAAATACCCATTACCAGCCCCAAGGTCGGCAACTATATCATTTGCATTTACATGTAAATATTCGATAATTTCCTCTGGTGGCAATAAAGCCCTGCGTTCCTCTCTCATAAGTGATTGTGCCTTTTCAGGATTAAAGCGCTTATCCGTCATTTTTGTGGCCCCTTTCTTTTTTCTCTAATTTGCCTTTCCAATCATTCATGCCACCAATCATATCTTCAACGTCGTAACCGAACGCACTTAGAATACCACAGGCAGCCTTACTACGGTTTCCAGATTGACAAACAACAACAAACGTTTTGTTTTTATCCAACTCATCTTTACGTATTGTAAGATGTCCAAGCGGAATCTGTTTTGCACCAGGTATTTTCCCAGTGGTTATTTCATTATTTTCCCTAACATCTATTATCGTAACATTCTCCCCATCTTTTAGTCGTTTAGCAAGCTCATCTGGAGTAACACTTTTGACCATGTCTTATTCCCCCTGTCCTATACCCAGGCACCCATACCACCTTTTACATTGGTCACCTTTTCAAATCCTTGTTTTTTCAAGATCTTAGCTGCTTTCATACTTCTCATTCCACTTTGGCAAATTACGACTACTTCTTTATTCTTATCCAATTCTTTTGATCTATTAGCCAATTCAGACAAGGGGATATTTTTAAATGGTTTGCGATGTTTTGCCTTGTATTCGCCTGGTGTCCGCACATCGATAAATTGAACATGTTTGTCTTGAAACTTATCTTTTGCTTCTGGTACGGTAACTTGTGATACACCTTTGATAGGCAAAAATTGCTTCACAAGGAAAGCAGCTATAATAATAATGATTACCCATTGTATGATTCCCAACTTTACACCTCCTACCACTTTTTCGTTTCTTAATTAAAAGCTGTTTTCTAGATTGTTGTTTTAACAGAATAGATATAGAATGCGACGTAAAAAGAAGTTGCTCTCCCGCCGTTCCGGAAATACACTCACACTAAAGTTACTTCACATTTTATATAACTACAAAATTTAAAAAGTAACAGAGTAGGGTCTATTTAAATAAAAATATCAATCCAGATTTTTATTGCTGTTCCCAGGATCAGTATTGCTAAAATCCATTGTAGATATTTTGTGTTCAGTTTTTTTCCTACTTTCGCACCTAATGGAGAAGCTAGTAAACTGGCAACTATCACAATAATTGCAGGTATCACCAATACTTGATCTGTCAATATTTTACTTGTTGCAGAGCCAATCGATGAAATAAACGTAATCGCCAATGATGATGCTATCGTAATCCTTGTTGGTATTTTTAGTACTGTCAACATAATTGGAACTAATAAAAATGCTCCTCCAGCACCAACAATACCAGCTGCTATTCCGACAATCAGAGCAATTATTGCTGCCAGCCACTGATTGAAATCGGCCTTATCAAAAGTCGCCTTTTCACTTTCTTTTTTGGGTAAGAACATCATAACAACTGCAGTCAAGGCTAATATTCCGTATATAATATTGATGCCTGCTTCAGACATAGATGACGAGATAAATCCACCTGCAAGACTACCAACTAAAATACTTATCCCCATATAACCAATGATTGTTTTGTTTAAAAATCCGCCTTTTCTATATGCGAAAACTCCACCAATTGTTGCAAACAATACTTGAATAGCGGTAATGCCTGAAACTTCATATGCGCTAAAACTAGCTATTCCTAAAGCAGCCGGGATATACAACAACATCGGAAAATTAACAATAGCTCCGCCAATTCCTACCATCCCAGAAATAAAGGAACCGACAAAACCAATGAGAAAAATGGTTATGACAAAAATCATACTATAATCCAATGATATATCCCCCTAAAAAAGGGGACCCATGTAGGTGAGTCCGCCATTATGCTTTTTTTATCCAAAATTTGAGCACACTATCTTCTTCTGTATTTTTTAAAAGCTCATGCCCTAAAGATTTTGCCCATGCAGTAAGGTCACTTTTCGCACCTTTATCTGTCGCATGAACCTCTAAAATTTCACCTGAGTTAATTGATTCCATCGCCTTTTTTGTTTTTACAATTGGCATTGGACATGCAATCCCTTTTGCATCTAAAACCTTATCCGCGTTCATCTTTACGCCTCCCTGTTATTTATAATAAATTACTGGTTTACCAACTCGTTCATAAATACCATCCAGGGTATAAAAGATCGAAAAAATTATCCCTCAACCGCACAACGGTTAGGACCAGATTCCATTTCTTTTTGCTCTTCCAAATCTGGGTTCATCTTACCCATGTTTGTTTTACGAATTGTTTCATACTCATTTGGTTGTGGTGGAAGATTTTCAGTAACCATTTTCCTAAATGCATTCGGATCGTCTACCTGAAGTCCTTCGTTTTGTTGGTAAAGATCCCCTAAACGAGCCCGGACCATGCCACCTTCACTAAGTTCGTCAACAAACGAATAATGGGCGGGTAGTACAATTAAATCATCGGAAAGTTTTTTATATCGTCTATAGAGCGTATCACGGAGATCCTCTACCCAATCTTCTGCCAGACCTGCTAAGTCAGGACGACCAATTGATCTCACAAACAAAATATCCCCGGATAATAAATACGTATCATCAATGATAAATGACGTACTGCCAATGGTGTGTCCCGGGGAATAGATTGGCTGTACTTGAACAGAAGTATTTCCGACGACAATATCATTTCCTTCTTCCAATGGTGTGTAATCGAACATTACCTCTGTTGCATCCTTAGGTGGTAGATGATAGGAACCACCTACACTCTCAGCAAGCTGCCGTCCACCAGATATATGATCAGCATGTAAGTGTGTATCCATAACGTGTTTAATTTGCACACCATGTTCATCGGCAAATTTTTCATAAACATCAATCATACGGCTTGCATCAATTACCGCCGCTTCACCGTTTGATTCAACAAAATATGATAGACATCCCTTACCCAATCTGACAAATTGAAAGAGACTTCCGCCATCATGCAAATCGGCAATTTTCACAGGTCGCAAATACTCACTCCACGCCTTCATACCACCTTCCAAGCTAAATGCATGAGTAAAGCCTGTTTCTTCAAGTAAATTAGCGACCATTTCAGATGATCCGCCTTTTGCACATACAACGATAATCTCCTGATCTTTTTCCAGCTTATCAGCAATTGGATCAATTCCATCCAATAAGTTAAAATACGGTTCATTGATGGTTTCTACGTTTTTACCTTCTATTTTCCAGTTATTAAATTCACCGGTATTCCGAACATCTAAAATGAATGTTTTTTCATCACTAATAAGTTGCTCCGCTAGTGTTTTAGCCGTGATTGTTTTAGACAAAACTGACTCCTCCTTGCTTAAAATGATAAAGTAATGTTGGCATCTTTTGCGAATTCGATAAATGTTGCAGCTCCGCCAACTTCAATGCCATCAATGAATGCATCTTTTTCTAAATTCATCACATCCATTGTCATCTGACACCCCATTAATTTGATACCCAATTCCTGAGCGATACTTACCAGTTCCTCAATAGATGGGACGTTTGCTTGTTCAAATCCTTTTGCAAAGTGTTCTTTCCCTTCTGGTAGTGGAAGGTTTTTGTGGCCTTCCTTGTGAATCAAGTTCAACCCTTCAAACGTAAAGAAAATCCCCACCTCAGCATCAGACGCCGCTGCTGCAGTCGCCACGTTAAATACCTTATATGCGTCGAATAATGTTCCGTTTGCTGCAATAATTGCTACTTTTGTGTCTGCCATTTTAAAATTCCTCCTAAGTTTTTAGTAATTTCTTTCTGTTGGTCCATCCCATTTAGCCATTCCAGGTACAACATTCTTTACATTGTTAAAGCCCTTTTTAGTCAGCTTTTGTGCAGCTAAATCACTGCGATTCCCCGTACGGCAAATGACATGTATTTCCTTATCTTTGGTAATTTCATTCAATCGGTCTTCTAGTTCCCCAAGGGGTATATTTACCGCGCTAGGTATATGACCAAAAACAAATTCAGCTGGTTCTCGAACATCGAGAATGAAAATAGATGTTCCTTCTTCTATTTTGTTGTGAAGTTCTTCCAAATCAGTAACACTTTCATGTCTCGTTTCTTCTTTTGTTTCTTCATCACTTGCTTTTCGCAAATAATGCTTTAAAACATCACCATCTTCAACAGTTCCAAGGTATTGATGTCCTGTATTCTCTGCCCATGCCTTCATATCTGCGGTCGATCCTTTATCGGTTGCTTGGACTTCCATAACTTGACCAGGTTCCAAGTTTGTTATAGCTTTTTTTGTTCGAACAATTGGCATTGGACAAGCTAATCCTTTTGCATCAACTATTTCATTTACTGTAATACCCATATAAACTCCCCCCTATTTTTCTACGTCATCTTCCCAATCAAGCATGCCGCCCGCCATATTGGTTACGTCATAACCTTGATCATGTAAAAATGCAGATGCCCTTCCACTTCTTCCTCCTGAACGACATACCATGTAATAATGTTGATTTTTATCAATTTCATCTAGACGATCAGGGAGTTGACCTAATGGGATATGGTGAGCACCTGGGATTTTACCTTGGGCCACTTCTTCATCTTCTCGGACATCGATAATGTTTACGCTCTTTCCTGTATTTAATTTGTTTGCCAATTCCTTTGCTGTAATTTCCCTCATAATCGTTCCCTCCAATTATTTTATACGAATACCCGTATAGGTATATATTATATTTAAAAAATAAGGTTAGCAATTTTTTTGCTTAACCTATTTTTAAGGTTAAAGATGCAGAAATTGATTGTCAAGGCTTACCTGCTTCTAACAAGTAAATTAACCGCTTCTTTGATGAGGTCCTCAGAACTTTCGCCAGCTTGTTTTTCTTCGCGAATACATTGTTCTAGGTTCTTACTGACAATTAATGCAGCAGTGCGATCAATTGCACTCCTCACAGCAGACATTTGGGTCACAACATCCCGACATTCCTTTTCTTCTTCCATCATTTTTAACAATCCTCTAACTTGCCCTTCTATCCGTTTCATTCTGTTTTTCATTTGGGCATCGTATTCCATCCGAAGACACTCCTTTCCTTTGTTTAGTATGAAAGTAAAAGATAACTTTATAGAACTTGAGGCCTTTGTTCCTTCATGCCAACATGATATACCCACACAGGTATTTTGTCAACTTATTTTGTTCGTAAACGTTAATGATGTAAAATTATTTGGAAGAGAACAATTTTATACTTGAAGGACTCTTGAGTACATTATTGTAGAGTTAACGAAAAAGCGAGTGGCTATTCTCCACGTTCTTTTATATTTACTCAACTTTCGCAGTGTGAAATGGACAAATAAGCCTTGATAGAATGAGGAAGGATGGAGATTAACTGCTCAAGTTGACTTGGATTATTAATCACATTTAATCAAGCTGTGACTGCTAGACTCTTTTCTATAAGTACGCGCATTTGACGCCGTCCGGGATCGTTCCGGGTGGATGCTTTCCGCGGGCACGGCCTCAGCCTCCTTGCCCCGGCGAGGGGTATGTCGACGTTGTCCGCAAAGGACGGTTTTAGTCGACCTTCCTTTTCAAACCACTCTGCGGGGTCTTCGGACACGTGCTATTCCCGCAGGAGTCACCACCCTCCACTCACCCGGACTAGTGAAGTGGTAGGATGTGACTTGATAGAACATACTACTACAGTTAATGGTAGTAAATGCAAAACCAGTGGAGGAAATACGCGGAGACTCCTGGGGGAGGAAAGGCCTAGGTGAGACCCCGCAGTGCGTTAGCACGAGGAGGCTCAGCAGCCGCCCCCGGAAAGCGTAGTGTATTTCCGGAACGGCGAGGGAGCAATTTCTTAGTTACTTCGCATTTTATATCTTTTATATACAAAACCACAAATGCTTTCGTGGGACGAGTAATCGCAGTCCCAATATTTTAGAAAACAATCCTTATGTTTACCTAGGTTGTCAAGGCAATTATTAGAAACGTTTCAAGTTTGCCTCAGCTAACTGTTGATCTTATTTTATTGGTGCGAAAGTTGAGTATTTATAATGACCATTTTTATCAAAATATTTCATGAATTAACTGGCTTATTTTCACATTAAACATGGTATACTATAAGTAACCTTTAACAAGTGGTGATGAGAAATGCAAAGAATAAACATTAAAGATCTTAACCAATGGATAGATGAAGAAAAAACCGAAGTAGAGCAGTTAATTGTTAGGAATCGCAGTTCAGAAAAACGGATGCGTACCCGCGAAAGAGATAAGGAAGAACAAATGATTATCGATAAACTCTGTAAAGAACGCTGGAAAAAGGCTGAACAAGAAGGCAAAATAAAATACCTTTCTAAACGGAAGTGGTTCTATGATTTCGATTGATGAGGCTAAATCAAAAATTGATCAGTTAAAGGGAAAACCTAAATTCGAGAAGATGCTTCAAACAACGGCTATACTTACCAGCCTTTTCGGACAAGAAAATTTAAAACCTGTTGTTGTTGGGGGGTTAGCTGTAGAAAGATGATGACAATCCTTTAGAGATTAATTCAACTCAAAGGACTCACCTTTAACAAGATATATAATACTTTCACCAACATTAGTTGCATGATCAGCAATTCGTTCAATATATCTTGCACTAAAAGCCACCTGCATAATATGCTGAACTTTTCGTGAATTAGCGGCTGTTTCTTCTAACATCTCTCTAACCACTTCGCCATACATATTATCAACTAAATCATCCATATTTGCTAACTTCCGTGCCAACGTAATATCCTCATTTTCATAAGCCTTGATTGTTAAGTCAATCATATCAATAGCTTTCTTTTTCATCTCATTTAATACAGGGTTAATTTCGATACCATGATCTTCACCAAGGTGTATCGTTGCCTTGGCAATATTTTTTGCATTATCAGCCATCCGTTCTAAATCAGATGAAATACGGATAGCCACAATCAATCTTCTCAAATCTGTTGCTACTGGTTGTTGCTTAGCAATCAGAAGTATTGCTTCATCATTGATTTTTTTATCTAATTTATCTAGCCGTTTATCATCTATCGCCACTTGATTGGCCTTTTTTACGTCTTGATTATATAAGCCATCCACAGCTTCCATTAATAAGTTTTCAGCACCCTTTGCAAGCTCAATAATCCTGTCTTTCATTTTATTTAATTCCATTTCAAATTGTTCTCTTGGAGCCATATCGTTTATCCCTCTTTTCTTTTATTTAACCAAACCGACCAGTGATATAATCTTCTGTTCTTCTATCATTTGGCTTAGAGAATAATGTGTTTGTATCCGAAAATCCCACAATCTCACCGTGCAAAAAGAATGCCGTTTTGTCAGATATTCGTGCTGCTTGCTGCATGTTATGCGTTACGATTACAATGGTATATTTATCCTTCAATTCCATGATTAATTCCTCTATTTTCAAAGTAGAGATAGGATCTAACGCCGACGTTGGTTCATCCATTAAAATCACTTCTGGTTTGGTGGCTAATGCCCGAGCAATACATACTCTCTGTTGCTGGCCTCCTGATAATCCTCTTGCATTACTATTAAGACGATCCTTTACTTCATCCCATAAGGCTACGTCTTTTAAGGATGACTCAACAATTTGGTCAAGCTTTTTCTTACTTTTAACCCCATGAATTCGAGGTCCGTATGCAACATTATCGTAAATGGACTGTGGAAATGGGTTACCTTTCTGAAAAATCATTCCAATTTGTTTTCTTAATTCGACTAAATCAGTTCTACCACTTAAAATATTCGAACCGTTATAGTTTATTTCACCAGCCATTTTTACAGTTGGAATCATATTAACCATTAGATTAAGTGTCTTTATAAATGTAGATTTACCACATCCGGAAGGTCCGATTATTGCTGTCACCTCTCCTTTTGACATGGAAAATTTTAAATTTTTAAGAGCATGAAAACTTCCATACCATAGGTTCAGATCCTTCACATCAAAAACGGTATTGGTTTTTGTTAATGTAACACTCATTTTCTTCCTCCTTAGCCAAATCTGCCCGATATATAGTCCTCAGTTTTTTGTTGGACAGGGGTGGTGAAAATCGTTTCCGTGTCATCGTATTCAATGACTTCCCCATTTAAGAAAAAGGCAGTCTTATCCGATATTCTTGATGCTTGCTGCATATTATGTGTCACGATTACGATAGAATAATCGTTTTTAAGCTCAGCGATTAATTCTTCAACTTTTGCATTTGAAATTGGATCAAGTGCTGATGCCGGTTCATCTAATAATAAAACATTTGGTTCCATCGCAAGTGTTCTAGCAATACAAAGTCTTTGCTGTTGACCACCAGATAGCGATAAAGCACTTTCGTGAAGTCTGTCTTTTACTTCATCCCAAAGGGCTGCTTTTCTTAAACTTTCTTCCACTATTTTATCCAATTCTTTTTTGCCTTTAATTCCATAAAATCGTAATGCGAGCGTAATATTGTTATAAATAGACTTAGGAAATGGATTCGGCTTTTGAAAAACCATTCCGATCTCTTTTCTTAGTGCGATAACATTAATATTTTCATCAAGAATATTAATATCTTCATAAATTATTTCTCCCTGATTGTAAGAGATTGGAATCAAATCATTCATTCTATTGATACTTCTAAGGAAGGTTGATTTTCCACACCCTGAAGGACCAATCAGTGCTGTTACAGCGTTTTTTTTAATGTCAAATGATGCCTTTTTTACTGCTTCATTATTTCCATAAAAAATGCTTAAATCTTTGACACTCAAAATGATTTCTTTCGTTGCAAATTTATCTTCCTCATTTTGATTTTTCCTCGGTTTTTCTTGTATGCTTGTTGATTTTTTCATAGCTTTTTACACCTACCCTTTTACTTGCTAGCTGTAACCTTTCTGTGAACGAGTTTTCCTATCAAGCGGGCTAATAAATTAAAAATTAACACGGAAATAACCAAAACAGCTGATGAACCGTCTGCAATTTTTTCGACATCTGGCATAATTCCATTTGTGTTTACCGCCCATATATGCACTGACAACGTCTCTGCTGGCCGAAAGAGATTTAATGGTGAAGTTTCTGAAAAAGGATTCCAATTCCCGTAATCTAAATTTGAGGTCGATAAACCTGTCGTAAAAAGCAATGCAGCGGCTTCTCCAAAAACACGGCCAGATGCAAGGATTGCCCCCGTTAATATCCCTGGAAAGGCACTTGGAATTAGTAATGTTTTGATTGTATGCCAATGGGTAATCCCTAGCGCCAGACTTGCTTCCTTTTGCTCAGATGGAACTGACCGAATGGCATCTTCTGTAACGCGAACCATAACAGGAATATTAAAAATGGTTAATGCCAAGGCTCCCACAACAATCGAATAACCCCACCCCATCGTGTTTACGAATATAAGTAAACCAAACATACCAACCACAATGGAAGGAAGCGATGCAAGCATTTCAATGCACGAACGAATAAAGTTTGTTACCCTACCTTGTTTCGCATATTCAGCCATATAAATTCCGCCAAAAACACCTAATGGAACAGTTATCAGCATGGTGACAAATAAAACATAAAAGGAATTAAATAGTTGATCACGTATTCCCCCTCCAGCACTTACGGTACTAGATGCAGAAGTTAAAAAGTCCCATGAAATTTCCGGGACCCCTCTAAATAAAATAAAGGAAAATAATCCAGCTAGTATGATTACAATAATGGATGCTAATAAAATAAAAACACCTGTAGCTATACGGTCTGTTACCTTGCTGTTCATTAAATTTTCCTCCTAGATGACAAGTAACGAATGATTAAAATAAATAGGAATGAAATAATTAATAAGATTAATCCCATCGACCACAACGTATTATTTTCTACACTACCGTATGTGGTATGACCCATATTTAACGTAATAATGGTAGTTAGTGTTGCAGATGGGTCTAGTAATGAAGCCGGAAGATCACGAACATTTCCGATAACCATTTGAACTGCTAGTGCTTCTCCAAATGCTCTGGACATACCCAAAACAACCGCTGTTAATAATGATGGCAATGCCGCTGGAATTAAAACCTTCCGTATTGTTTGCCATCGTGTTGCCCCTAGCGCATAAGACCCTTCACGCAAGTTACCCGGTAATGTCCCCATTGCATCTGTAGCAATGGTGGTAATTGTCGGCAATATCATAACCGATAATACAATTGTTCCAGCTAACAAGCTAAAACCTGCCGGCGAGCCTTCAAACGTATTCCGTACAAGTGGTACTAACACGGTAAGACCGATAAATCCATAGACAACAGATGGAATTCCTACTAGTAATTCGATAACAGGTTGTAATACCTTTTTCCCCCAAGACGGTGCGATTTCCGTCATAAAAATGGCTCCCCCAATACCCAAAGGCGCCGCAACTAAGGCTGATAGAAATGTTACAGCGAGAGAGCCAAAAGCAAATGGCAGCGCACCATATTGAGGATTTTCATTACTGGTGGGATTCCAATCCATACTGGTTAAAAATTCAATTGGATTCACACCATTTACGATAAAAGATTGAAGTCCTTTTATTGTAAGGAAAGCAGTAATAGCAATCGTTGCAATTATCATAATAAGCGCACACAACTTAACTAGCATTCGTCCTCTGAACTCACCCTGTGATCTTTTTTTATTGGATTTTAACAACCTTTCTTTTGCTGTAGTAGCCGTCGTAGTGATTTTCATGAAATTCACCCCTAAAAATCGTAGTAGGGTAAATTCGTTATTTTACCCTACGTAATTTGAGTTAAATATTTTTTACCTAGCGTATTATTTATCAGTTTGGTTCCCTTCCGCATCACGCTTCACTTGCATTTTTGTAGCAGCAATATAACCTTGTTCAGGAAGTAACCCATCTTGTATGTCATCACTCATTAGATACTCTAAGAATGCTTTTGCTAAGCCAGTCGGTTCGCCTTTCGTATATGAATGTTCGTAAGCCCAAATGGGAAATTCACCTGATTGAACATTTTCATCTGTTGCTTCTATGCCATCCACAGATAGAGGAACGACTGAGTCATCTGTGAAATAGGAAAATGCCAAGTACCCAATTGCACCAGGAGTCTCTTTAATAATTTTCTTAACTGTATTGGAAGAATCTTCAGTTATACCTTCTGCGGGTATTGCACCATCTAAAGCATAGTTAACAAATGTTGCACGAGTACCTGATGAATCAGGACGGTTCACTAATGTAATAGCTTGATCTTTCCCACCCACTTCAGACCAGTTGGTAACCTCGCCAGTGAATACCTTAATCAAGTCTTCTTTAGAAAGATTATTAATTCCTACTTCTAGATTTACTGCAGCAGTCATACCTACCACAGCCACTTTGTGATCTACTAACTCATCAGCAGGTATCCCATCTTTTTCTTCAGCGAAGACGTCGGAGTTACCGATATCTACCGTCCCCTCAGAAACTTCACTTAATCCAGTACCAGATCCACCAGCATTGACTGTTACATCTGCTTTAGGATTTTGTGCCATGAATTCTTCTGCGGCTGCGGCAACTAACGGTTGCATTGCACTAGAACCAGAAACTACAATAGAACCACTTTTTTCATCTGAGTTTGAGCTACTTCCTTGTTCTTCTTCTCCAGCACCACATGCTGTAAGTAATCCTGCAGTTAAAATAAGAAGTACGGACAATCCTGCTAATTTTTTCAATTCTATTTCCCCCTTAATTTATAGTGTCAAGCTTGGTTTAACCAAGCTCAATTTCATCATAACTGATTAACATTAACTCACTGTAAACTAATCGTTAAAATATTGTAAATTTAACTTGAGGCCGTCAGTTTTAGTTAAAATATTTTCGTTATCTTGCTTTGCTTTTGATTTGGAATAAGATATTCTGCAGCCCTTACGTCGCATATGAGACCCCTAACGCATATTCTTTCAACTAATTTAAAAAAATAAAAAAATCAGATCATTGTCACCGTGTGATTCATAAAAGTGGGAAATTGGCAGGTTGCAGATTAACGTGTCAGGATTCCGATGAAAGATAGATTACTTGAATTAGGACGGGTAAAACTGTAATAATTTTGATACAGAAGTAAGTGGAGGTACAATATGCAATCCAACTATCAATTAACCTATGACATGCTATTCAACCATTATGGCCCACAAAACTGGTGGCCTGCTGATACACACTTTGAAATGTTAATCGGTTCCATACTTGTTCAAAATACGAATTGGCGAAATGCTAACAAGGCATTGCAAAAACTAAAGCCTTATATGGATCCTGAATTAATTGATCAATTGTCTGCAGAAGAGCTTGCGCAGCTTATCAGATCAAGTGGATTTTTCAATATAAAAGCCAAGCGTATAAAAGCATTTATTGGATGGTTTAAAAACTATCATTATGACATTGACAAAATTAAAAAGATAGATAGATGGGAATTGCGCAATGAACTGCTAAACATAAACGGCATTGGTCGGGAAACCGCTGATGTTATGCTACTTTATGGATTTGATAAACCCATATTTGTTGCTGATGCTTATGCAAGAAGGATTTTTTATCGAATGGGATATGATATGCAGACATCCTACGATGGATTTCGTCAGCAAATTGAGAAAGATTTTCCGGACGACTTACAATTATATAATGAATTTCATGCACTTTTAGTGGAACATGCGAAGCAATTTTGCAGGGTGAAACCGATATGTGAAACTTGTCCATTGGCAAATAATTGTGATCAAAGATTGGATTAAGTACTTCTAAGGCGACGGAAACAAGCAAAAAACGATACACAGATGCGGAAGTTAAAAGTTAACAAAGATATGTTACACAAACTCATTGACAGTTCAAAAAATTGATATATAATATAAAAAGCCTATACCATTAGCGATGATAATTTAAATAAAAGATAATCTTGAGCACATTGTTATAGAAGTTATGTTAAGAAGCGGGTGAAGAGTAACCGCTTCTTTTATATTTGGATTACCATTAATCATTTTGTATGTAGGAGCGTAAAAAATATGTTAAAAGCTTATTTGTGGCTTACTGTTTGTGTTGTCGTTTGGGGAAGTAATTTTGTATTTGGAAAGATATTAGTTCAAGATTTTTCCCCAACCCTGTTAACATCATTAAGACTATTCTTTATTGTATTTGTTTTAACTGGAATAGCGCTTTCTAAAAAGCATGTAAAACGACTAAATAAGAACGATTTACTTGCAATATTGTTTCTGGGAATTATTGGTGTTTTCGTTAATCAATGGTCTTTTTTTGTTGGTTTACAAACAGCTGATCCAACAACATCTGCATTAATTCTAGCAACAACGCCCATTTTAACCGGCTTTTTAGCTGCAATTTTTTTGAAGGAAAAAATAACGATACGTACATTGTTGGGTTCTGTCGTTGCGATTATAGGAATTTATTTGGTTGTTACAAAAGGAGACTTAACCTCTATAAACATTGATAAAGGCCTAATATGGATTGTAGTAACGATGATCACATTCGCCATAATGATTATTATAACTAGAGTTCTCTCTCAAAGGGTTGATCCACTTTCCATTACGTTCTATTCAAATATTGTCGGATTTATTGTCTCAATCCCTTTTGTTTTCATAATTGACCGTCCAATGCGAATAAGTGTCGCCATTCCTGATTGGGCTCTTCTAATTGGAACAGCCGTTATTGTCCATGGAATAGCTACCCTTATTTGGAATAACAACATTCGCCATGTTGACGCTTCAAAAGCATCAATTCTATCCAATTTAGAACCTTTTGTCGCCATGATTGTCGGATTACTTTTACTTTCCAAGCCGGTTACAGGAATAGAATTGGTAGGATCAGTCTTTATCGTGGGGGGAGTCATCCTTTCCAGCTATCAACGAAAAAAAAGACAATTGGTAAAGAACAGCGAGTAATTGATAAACTCTAAATCTACTTGAGCATTTCAAGTGGCTGCATATGAAAAAATGTTGCCGAAAATCATCCCGGCACGTTTTCATGATAGCTTGTAAATCTTAGGAATGCTCTCTTAAACTTCAAGGTGAAGCTACTTATGAACGATTCCTAAGTTCCATCATATCTGATGTTAGCCTTGATACAAAGTTCCTAATAATGGCTGTGCTACTCTTTGTTTTTGACCAAACCAAAGCCATTCCCGGATAATCTTGTTCAAGATTAGCAATCTCGATTGGTACAATTTCTCCCGTTCGAGCATAAGGATCGTTTTTCACCGTATAATCGGGAGCTATTGTGATTGCCAAATTTTCGATGACAGCATTACGAATAGCATCCAAATTATTGGTCGAAAACAAAATATCTGCAGCGCCGAATTGGGTTGTGAGATCGTTGATAAACTCCCACATTCGATCATCATTGTAGATAACAAGCAAGTAGTTTCGAATTTCTTGTGGTGTGACTGATTTTGTAAAGGCTAACGGGGATTGTTTGCTCGCAGCTGCTATCATTTTTCCACGTAAGACAATTTCAAATACAATGTCTTCGTCCCTCATTTCTTTCCCTTCTCTGCTCAAACCAATTAGCCCAATATCAAGCCTATCTTGTTTTATATCATCTATAATAGCTTGTGATGCCTTTTCTGCAATCTCAATTTGTATATTTGGATAATCTTCTTTAAACGATGATAGCGTCTTAGGTAAGTACATCAAAGGACTCGGAATTGTTCCTAATCTTAATTTTCCACCTACCAAATTAAGACTCATGTCGGCTTCCAGTTTTATTTCTTCCAGTTTCTCCAATGTTTCTAAAGCCTTCTTGATAATTTTATAGCCCATATCTGTAGGTGTAGCCCCAAGTCGTGAGCGATTAAAAATTTTCACACCTAATTCAGCTTCTAGATTCGTGATCGACTGACTTATAGCTGATTGTGTAATGTGAAGTTGCTGGGCCACTGAAAGCGATCCCAATTTTGCGACTTCCGCGATGTATCTTAGTTGTTCGATATTCATATAGACACCCTCCCTTTACTATTAGTAAAACTTAACAAATTATCATTATAATTAAATATACATTATAGAAATGAGTTTGTATAATATAATTAGAAACTTCAGAATAGATTATTAACCACAAACTACATCGATCAGTAAAATCAGGAGGGGTATCAATGAAAACAGAAAATCTTGAAACGCAGGACATTTTTCAACGGATACCACATTTTGAGGAAGCTCATAATGACCCTAATCCGGGCAGACAGTTACAAAAAGTTAAGGAGGCCGTTCCAGGTTTTAAGGAATGGTTTAAAGAGACCGGTAAAGTAGCAGCGTTTTATTCTTTCGACTTGGTTACAGTTCCATGAAAATTGAATATGGGTTGTGGAGGGCGAAACGAAGTCTGTCACCGTATCTATGGTTTAAAAATCGTATGTTCATTGTACAATGGGAGGCTGAGGGCCGTACTTGGACACTGTTAAATGAGCCAACCGAAGCCGAATTGAGTGTGGGAACACCGTATTTTAAATCAACTGTAGAAAAGTTTGGTGAGTTTCTAAGTACAAAGGTAGTTTCCAAGTTTCATGGAACGGTTGAAGGTTATTTAGAACAAGCAGGACTTAAACCTGAGGATATTGATTTTATTACGTATGATCATCTTCACACTCAGGATATACGCCGATGGGTTGGTACAACTAAGCCACAAGCTGATCTTAGTCCACGTGAACCAATCAAACCCTATTTTCCTAATGCGAAATTGATCGTGCAAAAAAAGGAGTGGGATATATTGCCATATCTTCACCCATTGCAAACGATTTGGTATCAACCTGAGCAATTCGAGGATATACCTGAGGATCGAATCATATTCACAGAAGGGGATGTGCTTTTAGGACCGGGTGCCATGCTGATGTTTACTCCGGGCCACACACATGGCAATCATTCTTTGGTAGTTAATACGGATACAGGAATCTGGGTATCGAGTGAAAACGGGATCGCGGCGGAATGTTATGCACCAGAGGAAAGTGGCGTCCGCGCTCTAAGATCATATGCGAAAAAAACAGGATTCGATGTTGTCATCAATGGGAACACCCTTGAGGAAACGGCTAGACAATACAATTCCATGGTCCAGGAAAAATTAGTGGCTGACCCTAGTAAGGAAAATCCAAAATTCCCTCAGGTCTTCCCAAGTTCTGAATGGTCACCAAAATTTCCTTTGATAGGTCCAAAACCTTCATTTAGGCATAAAAAAGTAGCAATCGGTACCATAAAAAGACCGAAAAAAGATGGCGGTCAGACATGAAAGGAATAGTTTACGACTTTACTATACCAAAATATTTAGCAGCAAAAGCGTTTGGCAAACACTTTCCTTCGCTGTATTATGGGAAACCTTCTGCATTATCACTAAGCCATGTGGAAGAGCCGACACTTCCAAACGAACGCTGGCTGAAAGTAAAACCAATTTATGCTGGGGTTTGTGGATCGGATATGGGAGCAATTTTCTATAAAACGTCACCATCAATTACCCCCTTTAATTCATTCCCATCTATTTTAGGGCATGAAGTTGTCGGCATTGTGACCGAAGTTGGGAACGATGTCACAGAGGTAGAGGTGGGGCAGCGTATCACACTGGACCCCTATATCACCTGTGAAGTTCGCGGATTGAAAAGTCCCTGTCCTGCATGCAGAAAAGGACTGCATAGCTTATGCCGGTATAAAAGTGGAACAGATACATTCGGTCCAGGAATGATTCTTGGATTCTGTAAAGATTTGCCAGGTGGATGGAGTGAATCACTAGTTGTCCATGAATCCATGGCCATTCCAGTTCCTGATACAATATCCGATAAGGTTGCCGCAATGTCCGAACCGTTAAGCGTTGGATTGCACGCAGTACTTCGTCAACCACCTAAGAGTGGTGAGCACGTTCTTGTCATCGGTGGTGGCATGATTGCCTACGCGGTAATTGCAGCAATTCATCTGCTAGAGATCGACTGTCACATTACACAACTGAGCCTGCTTCAATACCAGCGAGAGATGGGATTAAAACTTGGCGCAAATAATGGATTAACGAGTCGGAAGGAACTAGAGGATACATTATTAAAAATGCCTGAAACGTCAAGACATAAGCCTGCCCTTGGAAGAGATATTTTTGTCGGGGGCTATGATGCTGTTTATGATTGCATTGGCAGTAAGGAGAGCCTAGATGATGCGCTAAGAATGGCACGTGAACGCGGAAAGGTGACACTGGTAGGCTGTGCAGGTGAAATTAAAAAATTAGATTGGACGTTCGTTTGGGCAAACGAGCTGACCGTGTTGGGCACACATGCGTATTCAAAAAAAGAAACTTGGGAAGGAATTACAACCTCAACACAGGAGCTACTCTTTGAACTAATTGAACAGCATCCAGATTATCCGCTTGAACAGTTAGTTACACATGAATATCCTTTGGAAGATTATCGGGAAGCAATCACAGCAAATTTGGATCGCGGGAAGTATCAATCGGTCAAAACACTATTTCGTATTTAGCAGATGGCGCGCAAAGTTAGATAGTTTAATTACCCTTTTGCAGCAAAAATATGTATTATCAAAATTCCTTGTAGAAAAGCTCGGCCTATGTCTCGTCCAATATAGCGTATGCCGAAACTTTAGTAAATGAAAAACTAATGGTTGATATTGCTCCTATGAATGGATGTTGTCAAACTCTTTGTTCGATTTTTTCTTGCTCATCATTACATCTCTAAAAATTAGGAGCTTTATTTTCCAAGCTCCTAATTTTTAGAAGTATACAAAAAGCAAGGCGGCTATCCACACTTTTTGTATACTATTGTCATCATTAAATATAAAAATATAATCAATCGTTAGTTAATTCATGCAATCTTTCTTCCACAGCTTCTCGATCATACTTATCCAAAGCCTTGTTAATAGCTTTTTTGTATAAAGAAATTGAACGCTCCTTATTCGGCATTTTGGATTGCATTTCCGGATTATATAAATCCCCCCAAAGAACATAGGGCCAAAAATTATCTGGATTTTTTTGGATATACTCTTGAAACACAACTTCAGATTCCTCATATCCCCCTAAATAAAATAATGACTCTCCTTTAGCTACAGTCATATTTTGGATAATTAGTGAATCAGAATCAGGAAATTTTTCCAGAAAATCATTTGTAAAATCTTTTCTCATTGTAGCGTACCTAACATCACTTCTACCAGCATTTGCTAGAGCCATTTCAAAATCTTGAACCCAGTTGCTGTAAAATTGGCTCATTAATGGACGGGTTCTATCATTCAATTCCCTAATATCAGTTAACTGTGTATCTCCTAACCATAGCAGTGTTTTCTCCCATACTTCCATCCATTTTTCGACCGCTCGTTCTTCATGATTTAACTGTTCATCATTGTACCCTTCCAGCATTAAATCATCTATCTGTTCTAGTAACAGATGTGTAGGTGCCAACCTGGAAGCTAATACTTTGATAGCCAAGAAGGTAAAATCAATCATAGAATCGTTAGTATTTAAATGATATAATTTTTCCCATTTAAATAGTAATTCTCCAACCGAGCTAACATTCCTTATTACACGCTTAAAATCATCAACTGTTATAGGAATACCAAAACTTGTTAGATTGTCCATAATAGCATCTGAATCCAGCTTGTTTACTTTTTCTTCTGTCCATCGATAGTTTAAAGGTAATATTGGATTCCCGGTAGCAACTTCCTGTTTATGAACACAACACTTTTTATATTTTTTTCCACTTCCACACGGACAAGGGTTATTTCTTCCAACTTTCATAGCTTGTATCTCCTTTAGAAAGTTTTTTTACTTTTTGCTTGTACATAATGAGTCGAATACAATTCCTCCATAAAAGGATTACCTGATTTAGAAAAACGTAAATGCTTTTTCGGTCCCTTTCCCCAAGATTTATAGACCGTGATGGATGGTTTTAGATTTTGTTCTTCCGCAAATTTCTTTAATGTTTTCAGTGCATGATTTAAGTTCGCTAGATTTCCAACTGTTACCCGTTCTAAATAGGATATTCTTTTAAAACGCCAATCTTCTACTTGTTTCGGTGTCAGCCTATCCATTTTCAATAGAAGGTCTACTGGACTAATATAGCCTTTTTCCTTTATCAATTCTATAGAATGTCGTCGTATTCTTTGTTCAATATTTTTCTTACTCATCGTTACATCCTTTATTATTCAATATAATCCAAATTATAGCGTTCACTATTTTTTTTGCAATTTATTAATAGCAGATTGTGATTCATACGGTAATCCTTCTCCAAATTTCTTTTAATCCCCACTGACAAACAACCCCCTCATTTTAATGGACTAGTTATTTAGTATATTAATCTTACCAGGTAAAATCTAGTCCATATATGATTAAGCCTTTAGGGGGACTTGCCCTCATCACACTGATAAACGACTTTTCCACGGCATTTTTGCACCATTTGTGGCACATCACACCAATAAAGACCTTGTACTAGCAGGGAACTGTGCTCTCTCCTAATACCAAAAGTATTGTTCTGGACCTTCCCCAAGCGATGCAACAAGATAGGGTGTTTCTGGCTCAGGTTCATCCCCTGAAATGTCTTCAACCGTAATGGTAAATTGCCATTCATCACCATAATCATATAAGTACAGAAACCGTTGACCTGAATGCATTCCAAGCGTTCCAATGTTGACTTCATCTGCGGTAGGATGGCCGTCATAATCTCCTGGTGCGACAATGCTTTCATTGGACCACTTTCTTCCATCCATAAAGAAACCGTATAGGTGGTCATCATCAAATTGATATGACTTTATAATCACCCTATGTAGATCCTCCATGGTGTGATTGGCTGATAAGACAACTTTCCGCCATATACCTTTGTCAAAAGATACTTTAAACGTATACACACCCTTTACAAAGCCTTTTTCCATTCTTGGTAATGTTTGCTGCAAATCTCTCTTGTTAAAAACTTTCACAAATGCTTGATAAAATGGTTCAGTGCTTCGATCTATCCTATCTTCTTTAATAGAGTCTAAATTATAGATAAATGGCATTGCTGAACCTGGTTGAGGATTTACCTCTCCTCTTTGTCGTCGTAATGAGATATTCCATTTTTCAACATTTCGCTTTTCCATTAAAATCGGAATCATTTTTTTGCCGAATTCTGTTAACGTGATAGATTTGGCAAAATAACAGTTCTTTTTTCCGTATTTATCGATTTTTTCCTGATCCTTTTCGCATACCCAGAATCCAAACCACTCGAAATACAGAAGAAAATAATGCCAATCATAAATAAATCTTGCTAAAAGACCTTGATCATTTAATTGAAAACGATTAGCAGATTTTTCGTCTCTTAATTGCCTCAATATTTCTGGAAGCATATGATGAATTTCCCAATTCCTTTTATTTTGCAAATGTGCCCAGTTCGTATCGACCCAAAAGCTTTCTAATAAAAAGCAATATTTTTCTGTATCCGTTAATGATTGATATAAGTTCCACCGATCGGTTACTTGGATTTTGGGCTTATTCGTATCGAGGGAAACCTTTTCGACTAACCTTCCCCCTAAAGCGAGATAATACAAAAAATGAATATATGGATAATATTCCTGTTGCGAAGATTTTGTAGCATTTTCCGCTTTTATGGATAAGCACTCGTTTATCTCTGGCAGATATTTTTTTGCAATATGCGCATTTAATTTAGTCAAGTTTACAGGACTGTTCGCAATATATTCTAGAAAGCGATTAAAATCCAAAACAAGTTGAATAGGAAACGATTTTCGAGATATATTATTAGATGGCTTTGTACGTATCAATGCTGATATTTTTCTGGAATCTTTTTCAGATTCAATATTCTCTTCAAAATAACTATCAAATGTTAATTGTCCAATTGAATCTTGGTTTCTATTTGAAGGTTTTGCCAATGCCTGAGTTCTCCTCTCTACTATTAATCCCGATATGGAGGGAGGTTAATCGAATTTTTAATTGTGTGTGATTTGTACTTTTACAATTTTTTACATTCCGATTTTACAAGCGAAACTGCTTGGATAGGTTCAATAACTCATCCAGCAGTTTTGTGTTTTATTTTTATTATATTCTCAACTAAAGCACGCTCTTGCTGAACAATCTATTACCCTTTTGTTAGTATAAAACCTGAGTTTAACAAAAAGGTTTCAAACAATAATTTATTATGGCTTAGTTGTCATTAATTTTAGACCAAGACCAATAAAAACAACTCCTGCCACCTTATTCATAACCGTATTAAATATTTCGCTGTCTCTTAAGTTTTTGGTTGCCAATGTTGTACCATAATATTGAAGATTATACACGATTTTGGATGTACTGGTCTAGTATATTTTATTTGCTTATAAAATACACCTTATCCTTCAACTTCGTATTCCACAATAAGCACCAGATAATTAAACATAGGTTAAGCAGCACCTTTAAACAATCCTGTCACTATAATAATACAGGTACGAATCTTTTATTAAAGGATTGCATCCGTTAACATAATACACCAGGTGCAAAAGCAATATTTATTCATATTCTATTTTCGTAATGAACTGAAAAACTGTCGAGGGCTTGATCATCTTCTTGTCCCTAGGAAATTAATTTAGCATACTCTTCAGGACTTAGAACAGATGTATCAACTTCAACATGTATTGTTTGCTATTTATCACAGTGGACAATCCGACCTCAAACTACACTTTCAACTTGCATTTTACAACAATGATATATATAATAAGAAAAAATCAATACCTTAGCAATGAAAAAGGCGTAGTACAATTACCCACTGATTTTAAGAGAACTTGTGGCCGGTGAAAACAAGTATCAAGGTATATTGGAATTGGACTTTGGAGCTAAAAAATTTTAAAATAAAGTGATTCTGCATAAGCAGGATAATCAGGGTGGCACCGCGGTTCATTCGTCCCTTTTCGATGGGATAAATGGGCTTTTTTAATGCGATTTTTTAAAAAATAAAAATATAGATGGAGTGAATCATATGAACACCATATTTTCTGGAATTCAACCAAGCGGAACATTAACAATTGGAAATTATTTAGGAGCAATGCAGCAATTCGTAAAACTACAAGAAGATCATGATTGCTATTTTTGTATCGTTGATGAGCATGCAATAACGGTTCCGCAAGATAGACTAAAATTACGAAATAATATTCGTTCCCTTGCAGCTTTGTACCTTGCAGCTGGAATCGATCCGAATAAGTCTACATTGTTCATTCAGTCTGAAGTATCCGCACATGCGGAATTGGCATGGATGATGCAATCAATCAGTTATATCGGCGAATTAGAACGAATGACCCAATTTAAAGACAAAGCAAATGGAAAAGAAGCGGTATCTGTCGCATTGTTGACATACCCACCTTTAATGGCTGCAGATATTTTATTGTACAATACGAATTTAGTTCCTGTTGGTGAAGATCAAAAACAGCACCTTGAATTAACGCGAAATTTAGCGCAACGCTTTAATAACAAATATAATGACATCTTTACGATTCCGGAGATTAGTGTACCAAAGGTCGGTGCGCGAATCATGTCCTTACAAGAACCAACGAAAAAAATGAGTAAGTCTGATGCAAATGAGAAAGCATTTATTTCAATGTTAGACGAACCGAAGAAAATCGAGAAAAAAATAAAAAGTGCTGTGACCGATTCAGAGGGTATTGTTAAATTCGATAAAGAAAACAAGCCTGGCATCTCTAACTTGTTAACGATTTTAGCAAGCTGCAGAAATGAATCAATTGAAGCCCTTGAAGCATATTACCAAGGTAAAGGATACGGAGAATTTAAACAGGATGTAGCTCAAGCAGTCATTGATGTATTAGCACCTATCCAAGAGCGCTACAATGCATTAATCGAAGCAGACGAATTGGATGATATACTTGATAATGGCGCAGACCAAGCAGCATTAACAGCAAATAAAACTTTAGCAAAAGCGAAGAAAGCAATGGGATTAGGTCGCGTGAAGCGGAAGAAGAAATAATTGATGCCTTCGCGGTCAAGGCGATGTTTACGATTTCGCGCCGATGTTCTTGGTCTCGGGTTGATGTTCTCACTTTCGGGGTTGATGTTCTCGGTCTCGGGTCGATGTTCTCGTTTTCGGGTCGATGTTCTCACTTTCGCGCCGATGTTCTCGGTCTTGGGACGATATTTTCGTTCTCCGGGTCGATATTCTCGCTTTCGGGTTGATGTTCTCACTTTCGCGCCGATGTTCTCGGTCTCGGGACGATATTTTCGTTCCCCGGGTTGATGTTCTCGGTCTCGGGTCGATGTTCTCACTTTCACGCCGATGTTCTTGGTCTCGGGTCGATGTTCTCGCTTTCGGGTCGATGTTCTCGGTCTTGGGACGATATTTTCGTTCTCCGGGTTGATGTTTTCGGTCTCGGGTCGATGTTCTCACTTTCGCGCCGATGTTCTCGGTCTCGGGTCGATGTTCTCACTTTCGCGCCGATGTTCTTGGTCTCGGGACGATATTTTCGTTCTCCGGGTTGATGTTCTCGTTCTCGGGTCGATGTTCTTGGTCTCGGGACGATATTTACGTTCCCCGGGTTGATGTTCTCGGTCTCGGGTCGATGTCTCGTTCTCGGATCGATGTTCTCGGTCTTGGGACGATAATCTCCCCCTGGCACCGTTGCCCACACATATGCACGCATAAACAAAGCCCGGATTAAATTCTAATCCGGGCTTTTATATGCTACCTTAACTTCGAAGTATTTTGCTGTTCCTGATTCTGCTCCAGTTCCCACATTTTTTCTAAGAATGGCTGGCCTTTAATCAATTTTCCACAAAGTTCCTCATGAGCATTGCTCCACCCATACTTCACGCCATTGTATAATGCTTGCCAAACCTTTTCTTCGTCCATATAACGAATGAACGGGTACTTTTTTGGATTCCATTCTGTTAACCAATAGCGTAATTCTTCGAGATTATTTGCCGTATGTAGTTGGTCAAGTGCCATCATGAGTAACTGTTTTAGTTGTCGCTCACGTCTGGTCAATCCATAAATCAATTCTGGCGGCATAGATAACATATGATACTCTTTCTGATACAGATTTTCATCAAATTTAAATGATTGCTTTTTTGTGTTTTCAATCATATCAAAAACTAGCTGCTCCTGCCTTGGGATTAATCTGCTTTTGCGGATGGGAATCTGATAACCAATCGTGTCCAAGGCGATAACATCCGACCCATCGGTAACAATACAAGCATAATCCAATACAGTTCTTTCTTGCCCTTTGCGAATATATGCACGTTTATAAATACAATCAAGCATTGGCTTTGGCAAATCATGCATATCATTTTCAATATAATCGTAAAGTGTTTCATTTATGTACAGCAATGGAACCTGATCCAGTAGCTCGATTCCATCTTCTTTACGCCATTCATGAAAATAACACACATTATAACCATTTTCTTCTCCTTCAAACCAATTCACCCACACATCGTGCAAATACAACATAAACAACCCTCGCTTTTCAACTAACCTTTACCATTTATTATGACCATCCGTTTAGAAAATTATTCTGGGATTTTTATTTCAATGTGTGTTTGGATATCGATAAATTGCAATGGCCATAAGTAGAAAACCTACTGGTAAAAAATAACACTCCGGTCTTCCTGTTAAAAAAATGAGGTAATCTATCCAGCTTAATCCAGCTGGCAAAAAATTGGAATAGGCAATAATGCTAACACCGCCAGAAACCGCTAATCCAAATCCTAATAAAAAGATAAATATAAAGAACATGTCCAACCCCACCCATGCCTGTCCTTCTTTTATTTCATTTTATGCAGTAAAGATTAAATACATGATTAGGGTCGTCCATTTTTAAGTAAATCGTGTTAATAGAAGATATCAAACATCATGGCAATAAAAAAAGGCCAACCAGATAACTGGTTAGCCTCTATCATCGAATTATTTATTCATATTTTTTAAAAATCAAAGCGACATTATGTCCACCAAAACCAAGTGAATTACTCATGACAACATCCACATTCTGTTTACGTGCTTTATTTGGGACATAATCCAAATCACATTCTGGATCTGATGTTTCATAATTGGTTGTTGCTGGGATAACACTATCTTCAATCGACTTCACCGCAATAACCGATTCAATTCCACCTGCAGCACCTAATAAGTGACCTGTCATCGATTTCGTTGATGAAACAGCTACATCACCAGCATGGCCCCCGAATACGCTTTTGATCGCTACGGTTTCATACTTGTCATTAAGCTCTGTACTCGTACCATGTGCATTAATATAATCAACATCTGCTGGAGATAAGTTGGCATCATCCAAGGCTTGTTGCATAGCTCTCGCTGCACCTTCACCATCAAGCGCTGGCGCTGTAATATGGTAAGCATCACCTGTTGCACCATAGCCAACAATTTCACCATAAATACGTGCACCACGTTTTTGTGCTGATTCCAATGTTTCAAGAATTAAAATACCGGAACCTTCGCCCATAACAAATCCGTCACGATTTTTATCAAATGGTCTGCTTGCTGATTGTGGGTCATCGTTTAATGACAATGCTTTCGCTGAACAGAATCCGGCAAAAGCCATGTTTGAAATCGGTGCCTCTGTGCCACCTGCGATCATGTAGTCTGCTCCACCGCGTTGAATGACCTTAAACGCATCGCCAATGGAATTAGCACCAGAAGCACATGCAGTTGTTGAACATGAATTAATTCCTTTTGCACCTAGTTGAATCGAGACTTGACCTGCAGCCATATCAGGGATCATCATCGGTACAAAAAACGGACTGACCCGTCGAGGACCCTTTTCCAAAAACTTCTTATGTTGGTCTTCCCAAGTCTGCATACCGCCAATTCCAGATCCGATCCAAACACCAACACGGTTCGCAATATCTTCATTGATCTCAAGTTTTGCATCTTCTACCGCCATTTTCGCAGCTGCTACAGCATATTGGGTGAATGGATCCATCTTTCTTGCATCTTTTTTATCCATATAGGATGTTGGCTCGAAATCTTTCACCTCAGCAGCTACTTTTGCAGGAAAATCGTCTTTATTAACTTTTGTGACAAAATCAACGCCCGACTTCCCAGCTACAATGTTATCCCATGTTGACTTAACGTCATTGCCTAACGGAGAAACGGCTCCTAATCCAGTTATAACAACTCTTCTTTCCTCCATTTTGGTAATTCCTCCTAATTCTCTTTTACTTATCTAATAACTATTATAATTGATTTTTAGTGTTCAGGAAATTATAAAGCAATAGGCTGTAGTAAAACTTATTCACCACAATAACCACGTCCAGCTCCAGCGCTTTAGGTGTTGCGTCAAATGTTTTTCTGTGGACGAATAATCGCACTTCCAGGACGTCGCGCTCTTAACCTGTAAGGGCGTTTTGCGCTTTTGCTTTTATTTTCCCCAACGTAAAGCTACTGCACCCCATGTTAGGCCTCCACCGAAGCCGACTAAAACAAGTAAATCATTATCTTTTATGTTGCCATTTTTAACAGCTTCTGATAATGCAATTGGGATCGAGGCAGCGGAATTATTTCCATATCTTTTAATTGATGTTGCCATTTTATCTTCGGAAATCCCTAACTTTTCACGGGCCGCGTCCATGATACGGATGTTAGCTTGGTGCGGAATTAGATAGTCAACATCTTCTTTATTGTAACCAATTTTTTCAATCACGTTTACAGCAGATTTCGGCATTTGTCTTACAGCAAACTTGAAGACTTCACGACCATTTTGGATAAGGTGATCATGTTCATCTTGATATAAATACTTGCCGCCAGAGCCATTAGCACCCAACTCAAATGATAAAATGCCTTTTCCTTCAGAAACTTCGCCGACTACAGCAGCACCGGCACCATCACCGAAAAGAACACACGTATTGCGGTCTTCCCAATCCGTAATCTTAGACAGTTTTTCAACGCCAATTACTAAAATATGCTTATATGTTTTTGTATCGATAAATTGTTTTGCCGTAATCAGTCCATACATAAAACCGGAACACGCTGCACTCACATCCATTGCAGCAGCCTGTGTTGCACCCAATCGATCTTGTAAGCGACATGCAACAGATGGAAAAGGTGAATCTGGTGTAACCGTTGCAACCAATATCAAATCAAGCTCTTCTGCCTTCACATTGGCCTCTTCAAGCGCATTTTCAGCAGCAAAATAAGCCATGTCTGATGTATCCGTATCATCATCCGCTATTCGTCGCTCTTCAATACCCGTCCTCGTTCTAATCCATTCATCATTCGTATCAACGATTTTTTCCATATCCTTATTTGTCACGACCTTGGTTGGAACGTAATGACCTGTACCTAGTATACCAACACTCATGTTTCCATCCCCTTATGAACTATTATTAATATCAATTGTTATGACTTGGTACTAATTTTAATGCATATTTTCCCCTGTTGCAAGAGAAAACAAAAACGGACGCTTCATTTTTAGGAAGCAACAAACGCTCACCCTTGTTCATTCGGTAGCAATCCAGTTTCCTTATAGTTCTCGATATCTTCCTCAACTTTTTCTTGAAATTCCTCTGGCACTTCAGGACTAAATTTACCTAATGTAATGACATCATCTTGAAGATCAAACGTTAAAATTTCCCCAGCAAGTTTACCATTATTAAATTTTTCAGCTATTAACTCATATAACATATCAACATGTTGAACCGTACTTGTTAGGACTGCATGTTCATCAATTTGTGATTGATCGGAAACGTAACCAATCGCATAGATTCCATCATTGCTTGCTTGCTTAATCATTTGAGCACTAAATGCATCCCCAGCTGGATAGACGACATCAACATCCTCATTATACATTTTCTCATAACTGTCCAATGCATTTTTTTCATCGTTCCAATCATTAACATAGTCCACATGTACTTCTGCATCGGGGTTTTGATATTTTACCCCTTCATAAAAACCTTCCACCTCTGGCTGCCATTCATATGCTGCAACGATTCCGACATGGTTTGTTTTTGTCATTCGACCAGCAACCATTCCGCTAAAATACCCCATCGCATTCGCATTAAAATTTAAACTTGTTACATTTTCCGCGTAATATCCACCATTAAAATAGACAAATTGGACATCGGGATATGACTCGGATATATCAACAAAATATTTACCGTATGTGCTGCTATGGCCAAAAATCAGATTTACTCCTTTTTGGACAAGCTCATCCACAGCATTAATGACATCTTGTTCTGTCTTAACGCCTTCTTTAAAATAAACATCAACATCAAATTCATCACGAATTGCCAATAGGCCCTTGTACCCTTTTTTCCCCCATGATTGATCATGGATCGAGGTTTCTACCAACATGCCTACGCGCTGAATTTTACCTTCATCAAAATAATGATTGCAACCTGGCAATAGAACAATGATGCCGATTAGGACTAAGATGAATAGTTTTTTCAACATGTGCACTCCTATCCATGAACATTGGTGGGACTATTTTTCCACTATATTAATTGTATCGTTAATCCTATCTATCGTAAATATTATCCATCATTACATTTATATTACAGAACAAAAGCGCAAGCGCCCGGTTAGCAACGTACGGACTGGACTGAGCCGTAGGAGATAAAGGAAACACGGTGAGCGAATGCGAAACGATGTTGACTTATCGTACGGAGGTGAGGGAAGTCTCGCTAGTCGCTGGGCGCTGGAGCTGGACGCAGTTCATCATGCCGAAAGCAAATTAGAGCCAAATTTTTTACTTTCTTACTTTAGCTGTTACGATTCGTACAAGTCATGAAACCTATCGTAATGTTCTAGCACCTTTTTTACATTCTCCTCTATAGGGCTTACGTCACGCGGATAGATAGCTTTTTCCAGTTCTTTTTCTGCCCTTGTCTTATTGTTCGCTGATTTTATTTCAATGAATGAAGGGAAGTGATTCGTTTGAATTAATTGCGCCAAGCAGTTGATAAAGTCTTCAATATAAACACCATTGTCTAAAAAATCAGCAGAGTCAAAAGGTATAAATTTATTTTGAGCATACATTCCCTTTTCATTCATCGGCATCCATTCACCAAAAAGCAATGGTAGTTTGATAATTGTTGTTCGCGACGGAAGTTTTTTATCTGGGAGACCCCAGCAAAGATGAATAGTTCTGTCTGCCTGTACAGCTGATTGTGACTCATGTGAACCATTTATGATCAACATGTCATATGCCTTCTTCTGAACAGTTTCTGGTGTTACCAACGAAAATAAATCATTGCGCCCAACGAGCATCGATAAATTCTCTTGTTTACTTGTTTCAATTTCGTCAAAACCATCCACTTTGAAATCATGTTCAATTAAATAATTTACAATATGGAAACCAATCCATTGAAAACAATTTGTGACAAATAATGACATTACCATCATCCTTCCTACGATTTACTACTATATTATTCTATATGTAAAAGAAATACTTTTATTTTTTGAATCAATTTGGTAATATTAATGAAGAATGTAAAAAATGAGGTGTTACAAATGCGGTTTATTTGGACGTTTGTTTGGGCATTGTTAATTAGTTGTGTTATTTCTTATATCTTAACTAGTATGGCTAGCGCTCCTTTCAATTTCATTCATGCACTTATCCTTGCAGTTATTTTCACAGTAGCTATTCTACTCTTGGGAGAAGGCATATTAAAAGGTGAAAAAGAGGAACACGAATACAGCTAATCTGCTAGCTTTACACATAAACCCTTGCCAACAAGGAAATGGCAAGGGTTTTCGTATGAAAGATACTATTTAAACCGTTTTGCCTAATACCATGGCAATATACTTAACGCGGTTAATGCTGCCAAAGGTAATACAAGGCGTCTAAATCGCCTTGGACGGCCGTATCCAGGACCATATCCGGCACCATACCCAGGACCATAACCGCCTGGATACCCATATCCCTGGTACCCATAACCGAATTGCCGTTCATGATAGTTTGGCATGTTTGGCTGTGTATGTTGTTCATGCTGTTCTAACGGAAGTGCTAAATAAACGTACTCATCGTCCAACCCAGTTACAATACCGTCAACTTTAGTACCATCAACCATCTCAGCAAGCACGTAAGAATGCATATGTTCCTTGCATAATTCGTATATATGATGATAATTGTTTTTCATTTTCTTCAACCTCCTCACCAACTAGACTATTCATTAGCCTATAAGATGGTGACTTAAATCAAAAAGCAATACGTAGAAAAATACAATATTATAGGAGGCATTTTCATGGATGGCATTACAGAATTTTGGTTACTAATTAAGTACACAGTATTAGGCCTTTTTCAAGGAATCACCGAACCAATCCCGATATCATCAAGTGGTCATTTAGTAATTTTACGGGAATTGTTTGGCTTAGAGATCAAGGGGCTTTCCTTTGAAATACTTGTAAACTTTGGTTCGCTTATTGCCGTGTTGGTCGTTTATCGGAAAGATATTATTCGTTTAATTGATCATTTCTTTCGGTTTATTTTCACCAGAGATGCAGCAGCAAAAAAAGATTTCCAATTTGTTATGTATCTGGTTGTTGCAACGATTCCAACCGGTATTATCGGGCTGTTGTTAGAAGATTACATTAGCAGTAAACTAAGTACTGTTGCTGTTGTTGGTATAACATTGCTTATCACAGGTGTTGCACTTTGGATCATTCGCAATTTGCGTGGTAATAAAAACGATGGCGATTTAACGGTAAAAGACGCTGTCATTGTTGGACTAGCACAATCTGTTGCCTTGGTTCCTGGGATTAGCCGGTCTGGTGCAACTATTGTCGCAGCAATGCTCCTTGGAATGAAACAAGAAACTGCATTACGATTTTCGTTCCTGCTATATATCCCGGTAAGTCTCGGCATAACTGTTATGTCTGTTGGCGACATTGTGAATGACAACAACTTTGACGCATTAATGATACCGTATCTATTAGCCTTTATGGCATCAATTATCGCATCCTATTTTGCATTAAAATGGTTTATCAATATTATGAGGCAAGGCAATTTAAAATACTTCGCCTTTTATTGCTTTATTGTTGGGATACTTGTTATTATATTTCTTTAAAAAGAAGATTTCTAAGCAGTGGGTTTCAAACTACTGCTTTTTTCTTGACCATTCTATACCGATATACTTAAATGAAGGTATATGTGCAATTATCCCTTAAAAAGGTGGGTTTCAAGCATGAAGAACACATACATCAAGCCAAACATATCTGATGAATTAAAAGGACTTTTAGATTCTGTTGACTACATTAAGCCAATCAAAAAAGGTAGCTTTTTATTTTCTGAGGGGGAAAGCGCTGAGGAGTTATACATTATCCAATCGGGAACAATCCAAATTGGTAAGCTATCACCTGATGGACGAGAGCTCACACTGCGGATTTGCGACAAAGGTGATATTGTTGGAGAACTTTCATTATACGATGATGTAAAATATATATTGAATGCGAAAGTATTAGCAGACGGTGAAGTCGCTGTTATAAAAAAATCCCATCTAGAAAATGAATTGGTAAATAACGGCAGCCTTGCAATTGAATTCATGAAAGTAATGAATCAGGCTTTCCGTCGTGATCAAACAAGGTTTCGTGATCTTGTTCTAAACGGAAAAAAAGGAGCGCTATTTTCCACATTAATTCGACTGTCTAATAGTTATGGCAAGAAACAAGATAACGGCAGTATTTATATTGATATGGTATTAACAAATCAGGAACTGGCTAATTTTTGTGGGACATCCCGTGAAAGTGTTAACCGATTGTTAAATGAGCTGAAGCGAAGTACCATTATTTCAATGGAAAAAGGACACATTATTATTCATAACTTACAATATTTAAAGGACGAGATAAACTGTGAAAACTGTCCGGTCGTATTGTGCAGCATCCATTAACAAGTTCATAAAATCACAAAGCTTCTAGTGATATCCTAGAAGCTTCTTTACATTACTTTTTCACTTTTCTTCTTCCACGCATCACTTTCGGAATATATACACAATATGGTTCTGATTCCATATAATCCCCTGTAACACTATATGCTCTGGACCTTGAACCTCCGCAAACAAAGCGGAATTCACAGACTCCGCATTTTCCTTTATAGTTATCAGGATTCCGTAGATTTTTAAATATCTCCGATTCCCGGTAAATCGTTGCCAATGGTGTTGTTCTAACATTGCCAGCTTTTATAGGTAACAAACCACTCGGGTACACGTCACCAGTATGGGAAATGAACACAAATCCATTCCCGTCATTTACCCCTTTTGGTGCGCGACCTAGACCATCAATTTGCCCGGTTTTTCCAGTCATTAATGCATCCTCATAAAAAATCTGGTCGACATCGCTTCGCCCTTTATGTTCACGCATTTTACCTTGGATAACGACTCGACGGTAATGCTGTGCCGCTGTTGTCTTAATATCAAAAGATACACGTTTAGATAAGTTGTACAACCATCTTAGTGTTCGCTCATGTTCTGCTGGCGAGATCATATCCGATTCCTTTCCACGTCCTGTTGGAACAAGGAAAAATACACTCCAAAGCACACAACCTAACCGTTCAACCATTTCCGCAAGCTTGTCTAGATAATCAACGTTGTAACGTGAAATAACAGTATTAATTTGCAATGGCATCTCCAATTCATGCAAATAACGGATGGCATTCATTGTTAAATCGAACGAACCGGATGTGCCACGAAAATGATCATGAACTTCCGCACAGTGCCCATCAATACTAAAGGCCCAACGTGCTAACCCAACATCTTTCGCCTTCCGCATCGCTTCTTTTGTCACACTAGGGGTTGCGGATGGTGTCATTGATACTCGAACACCTTTTTTTACAGCGTATTCCGCAATTTCAAAAACATCCGGACGTTCTAATGGATCCCCACCAGTAAAGACAAGCATTGGATTATTCATTTCATAGATATCATCGATTAGTTTTCTCCCTTCATCCAATGTTAGTTCTCCTGGATGCCGATGATATTGAGCTTCAGCACGACAATGTAAACACTTTAATGCACAAGCACGTGTTAATTCCCATATGACAATAAAGGGGTTTTCATTATAATCTTGTGAATACATGGTACCATCTCCTTATACGATAACTTAGCACTATTACAATACTATCTTTCAACTGCGCGGGATGTGATGATATTCACATGTATACGTCTTTACTCCGTTTAAAAGACTCCTGAATAGCTCAGAAGTCTTTCATAAATAAAAATCATTTTTTCCCGATTGCTACCCGCCAAAGTGATGGTCCTTCTTCCGTGTATTCCCATGTAAAGGTGTCTTCCCCTCGTTCAATCATTAACTGATAGTGTAGTGGTTTTGGATTATGATCATTGGAAAGCTCCATATATTCACCTGACTTTAGACTATCAAATACTTCAAAAATCTTCGGGTGGCGGTGTCTTGGATCAATATCTGGCGCATAAATTTTTGTTGTGTATTCCATTTTGTTACCTCCTGTTTTTTACCGTATTTTCTGGATCATCTCTATCATAAAGTCTTGCCGATTCATACGTTGTGAGGATAAACACCCTTCAACTATGATTTTTATCACGCTATCATATTCTGTTCACATATAATTCGCTAGAACGTGATAGAATGAAGATGAATCATGTTAGTAAGCCTTTTGTACTAACGATTTACCAATGGAAAGGAGAATAATCATGAACAGCCAATCCGTCCGAGAGCTTCTGCAAAAAGTCCCATTGTTCAAAGATTTAACCGAATATGAGATGGAGCCTATTGTGGATCTAGCGAAATCACGTATGTATCGACACGGGACACACATTTTCATGCAGGGCGACCCATTAACAAATGTCTATTTTATTCGCCAGGGAAAAGTCAAAATATATAAGACAGATTTCCATGGGAAGGAGCAAATCGTCAATGTTCTTCAGCCGGATGATATGTTTCCACATCAGGGCTTTTTCCGAAAAGATAGTTATCCGGCACATGCAGAAGTACTGGAGGATGCTATTCTGATCTATATTCCAATTCACTCCTTTGAAGACTTTCTCATTACGCATCCGGAAATTTGTATAAAATTATTCCGAGTTCTTGGTGACAAAATTGTTGATTTACAAAATAGATTAGAAGAAAAAATTTTGCATAATACATATGAGCAAATAATTATGCTCTTATTGCGTCTTGCCCGACATTACGGAAAAGAGATAAAGGACAATCAGACACGGATAAATACACATTTTACGAACCGGGAACTTGCCAATATGATCGGATCCAGCCGAGAAACAGTTAGTCGCACACTAACACAATTGAAAAAACAACAATTAATAACGACAGATAAAGGTGGTTATTTTATTCTGCAAGCTAACAAGTTGGAAGATGAATTGTTTTAACATGAACAAGGTACCTCGGATTATCTTCGGGGTGCCTTGTTTTTTTGTTAGTTGAAAGATTTTCTATCCAACTACTCCCTATAATGCTTCATGTATTGCTTCCCCTCCCCCTGCTGCTATTACTGTGACACAAATCACTACTTTTCTAATTGAAAATGATTATCATAAAAATAGAGGCAAACAGAAGCAGTTTCTGTAAATTTGAATGAGGTGATTTTTAGTGGATACAAATGAGGTTATCGAATTAGACGTTCGGGAAGATTTGCGTTTGAAGAAAGAACCTTTTGATAAAATCATGGGAACGGTAAAGCAATTGCAGAAAGGACAATCTTTTATTTTACATGCGCCATTTAATCCAGTTCCATTGCATGCAGTTTTAAAGCGAAGAGGCTTTGAACATGAAGTGGAAAAAGTGGAGAAAAAGCATTTTAAAGTTACCTATACCAAAAAGGAGGCAAAGGAAAAATGATTATTGATAATCGCGGGCTAGAACCACCACAACCAATGATGCGCACATTAAAAGCGTTGGACAAAATGAAAAGCGGACAATCCTTATCCATTATAAATGACCGTCGTCCCATGTTTTTATATGAAGAATTGAACGATCGCGGCTATCTGCATGAAACAGAAGCCCTAGATGATGGAAGCTTCAAAATTACGATAACAAAGACTGGTGATTAACGTATGATGCCCGGTATGAGCATGAAATCAGACACTAATATAAAACTACCGCTCGCTTTTATTCTGTATGCATTGGTAGCCTTAGTTGCCGCACAAGTTATTCTTTTATTCCATAATGACCTATTATTAGCGGGGCATTTCCGGATTCCGGATATTTGGATGGGAGCGCATTTTCTTCTGTTAGGATATGCCGTCATGATTGCGATGGGAGCTATGTACCAACTTGTTCCTGTCGCCTTCTTAACACCGATTTGGAATCAAACATTTGGCTATATACAATTTATTTTTACTGCCGTTGGGATAACGATGTTTGCAATACTACTTGGAGTAAAGCCGGATAGTGCAATTTACGGAGGAATCCTCGCCATTATCGGCATTATCATGTTTATCATCCAAATGACAAAAACAATTGATAAACAGCAGAAGAAAAATATGATGACCCTTTTTGTTTCTGGTGCAATTATATGTTTCTTTTTAACAATTGCTGCTGGATTTTTGCTAGCGTGGAATATTGCCTTTGGAGGGGTTGGTAGCTATAACACGATCTTACATTCACACATTGTTCTAGGTGTGGCGGGATGGTTTACACTGTTGATTTTTGGATTTTCTTATAAACTTGTCCCAATGTTCAGTTTGTCGCATGGATTTTCCATGAAATGGGCTAAACCTGCATTTTTCACCTATATTGTTGGATTAATCGTTTTGATCGGATCATTTTGGATTGAAAATTCACTTATAACTGGGTTAGGTTGGTTATTACTGCTAGCTGGATTTAGCTTCTTTTTCCTTGATATTCGAGAAATCCTGGCAAAGCGAATCAAGAAGAAATTGGATCGCCCATTTTCGTTTTCAATTTTGGCCATTCATATCGGATTGGGTATCCATGTAGCAGCCTTTATCTTATTTCTTTTTGGTGTAAACGACCAATTGATTTGGAGTTGGTTAATTTTCCTTTATGTGATGGGCTGGATCATTTTCAGTATTTTAGGGTATCTGTATAAAATTGTCCCATTCCTTTGGTGGACACACAAATACTCAGATAGGATCGGTAAAGAGGAAGTCCCAACACTAAAAGAGATGATTAATGAAAAATTAGCGGTTGTCTTATTTATCCTATTTATCATTAGTGTAGTCGGACTGCTAATCGGTGGGTTATTACAAATTGGTGTAATTGTACTCATTTTTCAAAGTCTACTCACCGTAACATCACTATTTTACACACTGTCAATTATCCGTGTTCTGCTCGTTTAATTGATGAAAGGAGATTATTATTATGTCACTTTTAACAAAAGTTGGTGCATCATTATTTGAAGTTATTGATCCGGAACTTGGTGTTAATATTATGGACTTGGGACTAATTTACGGTATTGTTTTAGATGACGATGATAATGTCAAGATAAACATGACACTTACAACTCCAGGCTGTCCCATGCATGACAGTATTGCTAAAGGTGTAAAATATCGTGTCAGTCAAATTGAAGGTGTCGGCGAAATCGACGTTAATCTGGTGTGGGAACCCGCCTGGTCACCTGATAAAATGAGCGATAAAGCAAAAGAAATGCTTGGCTTTAGATGATAAAAGGTTAGGCTGTTAAAAGAGAGTGTTTATGAAAACCCAATTAGTTCATGAAACACTCTCTATTGCTGTTTTATATTTCATTTAAAAACAAAACCATATCAACTTCATCAACATATAAATCATTTATTTTCAAAGCCTCTTTTTCAACCCCATAGACTGTAAATCCACATTGCGTATAAAGGGTCTTTGCGGCTTCATTATTCGAGACAACCGTTAATTGCAATTGTTCTATTCCTAATTCTTTAGCTTTGTTAATGGTTTCCGTCAATAGAGCCCTGCCGATTCCCATACCACGGGCATCGGGTGATACGTACATAGCTAATAGATGTGCTTTATGTTTCGTTTTCTTGAACGTTTCAAGTTGCAATGTTACAGTACCTACAAGTTTTTCCTTTTTAAATGCCCCAAAATGAATACTATTTTTATGTTTAAGTTTAGTGGCTGTTTCATGAATAGGATCTTTCTTACTCATTTCCTCTTCATATGTGGTCACAAATGCCTCCGGACTGTCTAATAAAGCCTCTACGCGTAAACTTCTGTACGATTGTGCATCAGCAACATTCAACGTTCTGATATCCATCTGGTTTCCATCCTTCCCGTCAAAATCAGCCGCCACTTACCGGTGGAATAAACGCCACCACATCACCACTGGAAATCTTGGCATCCTCTGTTGCATATTCCTCATTAATGGCAACCATTGCATTGTCGATTGTATCAAGTTCATAAGTTTTTAACAGCTTCTCCTTCAGCTCTTTCACTGTAGTGATATTGGCTTCAACAGAGATTTTCTCCTTGCCAACCACTTCCTGCAACTCGGCAAAAAATAATACATCAATCATTGCGCATTTCCTCCTCACTAGGCAATCTGTCTTGATAAGATATCTGTTCTTTCTGATCACCCATCCACTTTGTCCCATCTTCCCAATGTTCTTTTTTCCAAATCGGCACAATTTCTTTGATTCGTTCAATTGCATACCTGCTTGCTTCAAAGGAATCATTTCGATGTGGGGTTGAGACAGCGATTGCGACAGCGATATCCGATATTTCCAATCGACCAATTCGATGTACGATAGCCGTTTTAGCATCAGGCCATTTTTCGTCAATTTCTGCACCAATTTGCGCAAGCTTCTTCTCTGCCATTGCAACATACGCCTGGTACTCTAAATATAACGTTCGCTTGCCTTTCGTAAACTCACGAACGGTTCCAATAAAGGTATTAATTGCCCCGGCCTCAGCACGAACAACTTTGGTGATACAATCATTTAACTGGATTGGTTGATCGGTAATCCAAAAGTTTCTTTCCATCCTTACACCTTCAGTCTAGTATGTATTCAGCTAGTTGGTTTAAATATGATTCCATTTTGGTAATTGGGAATATTGGATATTTCACATTTTCCAGTAAGTTCTCATCCCATGAACCTACTGCGATTATATTGGAAAGCTCGTTTAATAGCGATTCATCTTCTTTTCCTTTTACTAAAACAATTTTAGGGAAGTCAGCTGTTTTAAATCCTTCTATAAATAAAATATCAATCGCCATTCGTTCATATAAACGGAAAACTTCTTCTATTTTAATATTGCTAAAGATCAATTGTGTTGTTGTTTCCCCTTGCACACCACTCATGTAGGAACCTGCAGTATAGTGTTGGTGGCTATCGGTTGTCTTCACCACGTCTGGCTCCCCACCATGTCCATGATGTTTAAATGAACCAACTTTTTTATTTTGATTGGAAAAATAACGAATAAGCTCGTTCATAACCGTTGTTTTACCGGAATTTTTATAACCGACAATTTGGCATATTTTCATGTGTTTCCCTCATTTTAAAAAAACTAAAAAAGGCCGATCCATTACAATGAATCAACCTCATTAAAAAATCTTGATCAATCTGGAATACCTAACGCGATTTTAGCATAACGTGACATTTTATCTTTGCCCCAAGGTGGATTCCATACGATGTTAACATCTATTTCTTTTATTTCTGGAATATCTGAAAGTGCACGTTTTATGTCAGCTTCGATATGTGCTGAAAGTGGACAGCCCATAGCTGTAAGTGTCATCGTAACGGTGCAAAGACCAGCATCATCCAAGTCCACACCATAAATAAGACCAAGATTGACAATATCAATGCCTAGTTCAGGGTCAATAACGTTTTCAAGTGCGCCTAGTATATTATCTTGTAACGCTTCCTCCATGCCTATACCTCCCTAACTATTTCATACTTATATTTAAACATATTTTCCGGTATTTTAAAATGATTTACCTCACACTTTGACCGCTTTACAAATGTTTATCAAACCATTTTACTGTTTCTAAGATCGCATAGCGGCTCACCTTGTGATCGCGATTTGCCTCCTTAAGAAAACAAATATTTTCTTGATTGGTATACTGATGTTTTATGTCGTCATAGAATGTGTAGGAATGATCGAACGGAACAACAGAATCATTTTCCCCATGCCAAAATAATAATGGTCGGCCAGCAAGTTTCTCCGGTTGCTCAGATAAATCATACGCCTTAATTTCTTCATATAATTGATCAATCTCTTCATCTGTTACCGGTAAATTTCCCATGCGCTTAAAACTGTTCACCAATGTTTTGGCATAAGTAGTGATCTTTGGTGAACCCATTAAAACTGCAGCCGCTTTTATCCACGGATACTGGGTTAATGCAGCCGAAGTAGTTATCCCGCCCATGCTTGTTCCTGCAATCCCAATGCGTCCATCTAACAAAAGCCCTTCCTGATCAAGTACATCCCTGATTTCTTTTAATTCCTTTACATTTCGCATGACGATGTCCCAAAATGAGATCTGCTTTTTTATTGTTGAAATCTCGATTTCACGCTCGCCATGGTATTCGCTGTCTGGTAATACAACACGATATCCTTTCTCAGCTAACAAATAAGCCAATGGCAAATTATGTTCCTTTGCACTTGTGAAACCATGGAAATATGTAACAACAGGTAACGCCTTTTTCTCTTTTTCTGAATCAACGACAACTAATGCCGGAATTGTCTTAAATTCTTTATGATAAATCCCAATCATGTTAAAAGATCCTCTCGTAAAAAATAATGTATAATTTATCATAGTATTAATTCCCAGCTTTTTGCAACTAATACTGTATAATAGCTTGGGTATACTTTGAAAAGTCTTCTAAATGATCATCCAGTATTTTTTGTAAAATAGTTAGGTTAATTTCTTGATAATCATGAACGGCAATGTTTCTAAAACCGACCATTGCTTTCATTTTTTGGGCAATAGATGAAGTAATAACACCTTCTGTCTGTATAAAGGACATCTCTATTGTTTTTTGAGGTCCTAATTGAACATTTCACACATCTATCATCTTCCCCTTTACTTTCTTGAGATTCGCTTATACACTTAAGGGGAATACGAGGTGAATTCGATGGAAAATAAACGGCATTTAATTGCTCTGGATTTAGATGGTACGCTATTGACAGACAAAAAAGAAATCAGTCCACGTACAAAACAAACAGTAGTAAAAGCAATCGAAGAAGGTCATGTTGTTGTCATTTCAACAGGAAGACCACACAGAGCAAGCATTAATTATTACAATGAACTTGGGTTGAATACCCCGATGGTCAATTTTAATGGTGCACTTATCCATCATCCATACGATGATAAATGGGATGCTTTACACAATCCAATGTCAAAAAGAACGGCACTTAAAATTGTTGATGCCAGTTATCAAATTGGCGTAAACAATATTTTGGCCGAAGTACAGGACAATATTTATCTTGATAAATATGATGAAGAAATTCTGGAAATATTTCATACAACCCAAAATGATCCACCATTTACCATTGGGAGTTTAAAAAATGAATTGAAAGATGATCCAACTTCATTACTAATTCATCCAAAGAAGGACCACATTCAGGAATTAAGAAAGCATTTAGATGACTACCACGCAGAATTAATTGAACACCGCAAATGGGGCGCACCATGGAATATAATTGAAATTGTAAAAAAAGGCATGAACAAAGCAATTGGCCTGCAAAAGGTTGCGAATTATTATAATATCCCTCAAGATCAAATTATTGCATTCGGTGATGAAGACAATGATTTTGAAATGATTGAATATGCGGGTGTTGGTGTTGCGATGGGAAATGCGATTGATGAACTAAAATCACTTGCAAATCATGTGACAGATACAAATGAGCAAGATGGTATTGGTACATTTTTGGAAAATTACTTACACCTTGAAGTAAAAGCTATCTAATTTTACCGGCATTTACCTTCAATATTTAAAAGGGATCCATCCATACTATAAATGAACGTAAATCACGTTCACTTATTTTGTTGGGAGGAATCATCATGGGGAAGCGAAGCAAGTCAAAACGATTTACTCAACAGGGTTCTGATTCAGTAAAAAAACACGCTGAACGATTTCCTTACAGATCGCGTTTTTCAGATGTGGAACGGAAACAAGAAGAAGCCGACAATCATACAGTAGGAGGGTTTTAATTGGAAAATAATTTTTTTCAACAAGCAAAATCCGCTGTAAATCGCTTAACCAATGCTCAAGGTAATCCAAGTGCTCAAGATAAACAAGCTGCACAAAATGCTATCCAACAAGCATATTCAAATTCTACCGCAGAAGAGCAGCAGCATTTGCAACAGCTTGAGCAAACACTAAAACAAAAAAACCAACTGAGTTAACCTCCGTCAAACAAAGAACAAAAGCGCAAGCGCCCGTTAAGCGACGTACGGGCTGGACTGAGCCGTAGGAGATAAAGGAAACACGGTAAGCGGAAGCGAACCGATGTTGACTTATCGTACGGAGGAGAGGGAAGTCTCGCTAGTCGCTGGGCGCTGGAGCTGGACGTGGCTCATCCTGTCAAGAACAAATCGTAGCCAAAATTTTATTTTCTTATCTTTTAAATAAGCTTGACATAGTCAATAACTAATTCATTAACAACGATGAAACAGTATCGCTATGCTAAGCTGTTCCCCCGTCAATATGGCGGGGGATTTTAATTGTAATTCCTTTCTTACCAGAACCATTTCTGCTAATATGTATATAAGTAGGTAAATTTAGGAGGGATTGCAAAATGGGATTACGAGCTGAAGCTACACCAAACCCAAACGCATTAAAATTTTCAACTGATAAATTAATTTTTGAAGGAACTGCTAGCATTTCTGTCATGCCTGGGGATACAAGTGAACATGCAATACTTAATGATTTAATGGAATTGGAAGGCGTTGATAACGTATTCGGTTACCAAAATTTCATTACCGTCAATAAACAATTTGACGCTGAATGGGACGACCTCCAGCCAAAAGTAGAAAACGTATTTGAAAAACACGGTTACTCGAATTAAATAGCACATGTTAAAAGACAGCACAAGGCTGTCTTTTATTTTTCCACAACATCAACTGGTATATAATTTGGATTAACCATTTCTCCCGCTTCATTTTTCACATAAAACGTAAATAGTGGGATTTCTTCCTTTGTTTCGGCATCTTTGGGTTGTTCGATTTCCAGCTCGAAGGTCCCCCAGCCGCTTTCATCTGTATCCAACTTCACTTTTGTTTCATCGACAACAACTTCTTCTCCATATTTTAACGTGAAATAAAACACATCATTGCTTGCTGTTGCATTTCCTTTCACAAGGATTTTTCCATCTGGTGTCGTTATATCGATATTATTAAATTGTACTGAAACGGCTTCCTCATCTGTTGTAGTTACTTCATTGTCAGCTTTTGGTTCTGGTTTCGTTTCCTGCTCATCCTGACCACTACATCCTGCCAATAGAAACGTTGCAACAAAAAGAAATACGTATTTTTTCATCGTTCATTTCCCCTAACCTATCGTTAATTATCTCGTCTAAAGAATCCGAAAATACCTGTTGTCTGAACAATATTTGTAAATGCGTTCGGATCAATTTCCGAAATGATTTTTTCCAAATCATATAATTCATAACGCGTTATGACAAGATAAAGCATATTTTTATCTTCATTTGTATAAGCACCTTTTGCAGGTAAAATGGTAATTCCCCGCACCATTTTATTGTGAATTGCCCGGTGCAGTTCATCCGCTTTTCGGGTGATGACCATCGCTGTAATTTTTTCATGGCGGGTATGAATAGCATCGATCACTCGTGTCGTTACATAGAGCGTCACCATTGTGTAAAGCGCATTTTCCGGTTCATAGAGTACGCCAGCCAACGCAATAATGATAGCATTTAACAAGAGGAAATAAGTTCCAATTGGTCTATCCTTCATGCGCGAAAGTACCATTGCAACAATATCCATACCACCTGTTGACGCACCTAATTTCAAGGTAATCCCGACACCCACCCCTGCGATGACACCGCCAAATACTGCGTTCAAAATGATATCTTCTGATAAATGAATAACCGGTAGTATCTCAAGGAATAGCGTCGTAAAAACAACCGAAATAGCACTATAAATGGTAAAGCCCTTCCCAACTTTGATCCACCCTAAAATGGCAACTGGAATATTTAGTAAAAACAGTAACACACCAGTACTGATTCCTATACCAAGAAAGTCATTAAACACACTTGATATAAGCTGCGCAGCCCCAGTGAACCCGCTGGCATAAACATTTGCGCCAATGAGAAAGAAATTTAGTGATATTGCCCCTAACAAAGAACCAAAAATAACAATTAAAATACGTTTAGCCTCAAATAAAAACATAAGTACCTCCCTCTTAAGCTGTTGGCTATTATTCCATTTTTAAAATAATAAAGAAATATACTTTGACTAACCACCATGATAGCTATAAACTAAAAGAAAGAAAAGTTTATTATAGAATGCAGGTGATAGAAATGAATGTTAAGATTCTTGCCGATTCAGCATGTGATCTATCAGAACAATATTATAACGAATTTGACATTGAAATGGTATCATTAACCGTTCAATTAAACGAAAAAGAATACAAAGATGGAAAAGAAATTTCGCCAAAAACTATTTATGATGCCATGCGTCAGGGAAAAAGCCCAAAAACATCACAAGTTTCTCCACAATCCTTTAAAACAATTTTTACATCGTATACAGAAGCAAATCAACCCTTAATTTATTTTGCATTCTCCTCTGAATTATCTGGTACATATCAAGCAGCAAAGATGATCGAACAAGAGATTAAAGAGGAAAATCCCGATGCACCCATCCATGTTATCGATACAAAATGCGCATCAATTGGTTATGGTCTAGTTGTACTACGAGCAGCACAATTAGCAAAAAATGGGGCAAGCACAGAGGAAATTTTAGCAACTGGCGAATATGTCGCAGCACATATGGAACATATTTTTACTGTGGATGATCTAGAATACCTTTACCGCGGCGGTCGGGTCAGCAAAACAGCTGCGTTCGTTGGTTCCTTATTAAAAATCAAACCAATCCTACATGTAGATGACGGTAAATTAATTCCTCTCGAAAAAATTCGAGGATCCAAAAAATTACTTGGACGGATCATCGAAATTATGGAGAAACGTGGTACAGACTTAGAAAATCAAGTCATTGGTATTAGTCATGGGGATGATTTAGAAAGGGCTGAAAAGCTGGCCGACATGATTAAACAGAAGTTCAATCCGAAAGATGTCATTATTGAGATGGTCGGATCTGTCATTGGGGCACACTCCGGACCAGGTACAATCGCATTGTTCTTCTTGAATGAAAACGATAAATAACCCGTTTAATCAGAGGCTGTCCGTTTGGGCGGCCTCTACTTTTTTAAAAGATTTTGTAAAAAAGCCACTCCCCCTCCACCTAATAATTTCTAAATTCGACATAAATATGTTATATTTTTTTGACATTAAGCGGATAACTATTGCAACTTCCTGCCTATTCTAGGATGATAGAAGGAGTTAACTTACAGGAGGCGAGAGCGGAATGCCACGACTCTTTGTTCACTTTACATTTCTTTTATTTTTATTAACGGCTTTATCAGGGTTATGGATGCGATTCTTTCCGCTTTATCCAAAGATGGGCCTAGCATATACAAATGTTATGCATGGGCATTCCCATTTAGCCATATTAGGTTGGGCATTTTTAGGGATACTTATTATATTTTTAACGCTTTTTTGGAAATCTATTAGGCAGAAGAAACAAGCAATTTGCCTAACCATCACACTTTTTATAACATCTTTTTTAATGTTTATTGCATTCCTTTACCAGGGTTATGGATTGTATTCGATTATTATGTCCAGCCTGCACATACTTACAGAGTATTGGGCGGCTATTTTTATTTATCGGCATATTCAATCATGTAAGGATCTTTCTAAAACAGGAGTATTATTTATCAAGGGATCCTTATTTGCATTAATCATCTCATCAATTGGTCCTTTTTCACTTGGATTTATTGCTGCAAACGGGTTGAGGAATAGCCAGATATTTGATATGGCCATATACTTTTATTTGCATTTTCAATACAATGGTTGGCTTTATTTATTTTTAATCGGTGCATTTATTTTCTTATTGCATCGTAAACGAATTCCATTTAATCATTCCATGTTACAAGCTGGATTCTGGTTTTATTTTCTCTCCTTATTCCCAGGGTATTTCTTATCGATTCTTTGGGTTGATTTAGGAAGTTATAGTAATGTCCTTGCGACAATTGGTAGCATTGGTCAATGGATCGGTGTCATTTGTGTCATTATTGCCTTTAAAGGAATCTGGGTGCATTTATACAAAAAGTTCCATGAGGGCACCATCATATGCCTTTGGATAACATTTTTCTTGTTGGTTGTAAAAAGCACAATGGAGCTTGGGCTAATTTCACCAATAATGGCAAATCTTGTCTATGAAACGAGAAGTATTATTATTGGCTACTTGCATTTTACATTATTAGGTTTTGTCAGTGTTTTTATATTGACGCAATTTCAATTAAACAATATTATCAACATCCGAAATAAAATCACACAAGCAGGGCTGCTGTTCTTCTTTATTGGCTTTCTGCTAAATGAATTCTTTTTATTTGGAGATGGGTTAGCTCGCTGGTGTGGATTTGGCACGATGCCGTATATTTCACAGGGGTTGTTGGGTGCAAGCGTCCTGTTATTTCTAGGCATTTTAGTTATTTGGGCCTCTACTATATTTCAAAAAAAACATCATGATGCATAAAATGATCCGCCCCATCATATATTTTTAGAACCAATGATTATTAGGACAAGTTGTTTTTAAAAATAGGTGAAGGAGAGTGTCTATGCAGTTGAATGAACTGATTAAAACCTATGAACAGGATCGCAAACAAGCTTACGGATCGATCAATCAGCTATTGGACTTTTATCAAAAGAAATATATCGCTGGAGAAATTGACATCACTTCTTATCAAGAAATCTTTCATATTTTGCATGATAAAGGTGCAAAATCATCACATGAATATGCTTTGTAAGTTCCATTCTAAAGAAAAAGAAGCCAAAATTTAATGGCTTCTTTTTCTTTGTTTTACACTTAAATAGACGATTCCAAGGATAAATACTACAAAAATACCAACAACCATTAGAATGAATGGCCAGTTTAAACCCTTATCTGGTTCTGCTACATATATCTCTACTGATTCACGGTCAATTCCAATCTGGTACTCACCATTTTCATCTGCGCGAACAATATTATCACCTAGTAAACCAGTCAACTGCATGCCTTCAGGTACAGCTGTGGTTGTAATAGATTTCGTTCCTGTATCATTATTAATGGCAATAAATATCGTCGTGTCTTCGTCAAAACGTTTAAATACACTCATTGCCCCGGATGATCCTACAAATTCAAATTCACCATAAGCTAATGCAGGAAATTGTGAGCGAATGGTCGCGATTTTATTAAAATAGTTTTGTAAATCTTGATCTTTATTATTAAATTGGACTAATTGCTGTACCTCTGCGTGTGTTTCGCCATCCATTGGAATAGCGGATCCCTGATAGACTACCGGCACGCCAGGTGTTGTATACATATAAACGAGCGCCAGTTTCCAAGTCGTTAGAGGGTTTTGCCCGTTTTCAACGATTTTTCTAGTAAAGCGCTCGGTAAACTTATCGTCAATCGACAATAAGCCTGTTCGTTTACCAGACTCTTCCCACACTTGATAAATTTTCTCAGGTGGTGTACCAATTTCTGTTAGAACATTTGCTAACGTTGCTTGCATTGTGGAATTTTCGATCAATGGAATGCCTGTATGTAAATAGTTATCTGTTACATCGTCTTCCTTTAGAACGCTGCCGGTTAAATAGATATCCGGTTTGACGCTCTTTACATGATCAACGAATTCCGTTAAAAATGAGACTGGCGTTTGTTCAATTGCATGCACATTATAGCCGTCAATATTTGCTTCTTCAAGCCAGTAGTCTGCAGCCTTAAATAGCATGTCCCTCACTTCCGAATTTTTCACATTCAATGTTACTGCTTGATCTAACCACAATGTATCTGTGACTGTTGTTGGGATTGTTTTATCGGGATCGTCTGCGAAAGGATGTGACGGCGCAGCATAATTCGGCACAAATTCAAGCATAACTTTCATATCCCGTTTGTGTGCTTCCTTTACCAACTTCTTTAAATCATCCAACGTTCCAAACTGCTCCTCTACTTTAAAGAAATCCTCAATCCAGTAACCGTGATATCCATCGGGTGCATTTTTCATAATAGAGGATAAGGAAATCGTTGTAAAACCTAACTCTTTAATGTAGTCTAGTTTATTTGTAATCCCTTCAATGTCCCCGCCATGATATGCCTCCGGATCATCAACGTTTACCTGATCACCAAGTTGTTGATCCCCATTGTTAAAACGGTCAACAAAAATAGAATAGATCATTTCCTCATTGATGGATTCCTTCTCTTCCGCATGTATCGGGTTAATCCCACTGATCAAGAGAGGGATAATAAATATAACTGATAATAACTTTTTCATACAATTTTTCCTCCAAAATAGTAGTTGCCTAGTACTATTATTACCTATTTCAATCAATAGTCAACGATCTCCATTGTATTGTTGAAAATACTTCATAAAATAAAGGTTAATTAAGTGGGAATCCAGCACCGTAAACAAGCAAAATGTGTAAAAAATAACGGCTGTACCCCTCTATTAGGGATACAGCCTAATTGTTAAACGTATCCATATTCGTTGAAAACAGTGCCTCTAGTTCCTCATTTGGTGCAATATGCTGTTTCGCTCTATTTACTGCAATCGGTCCTTCATTAAATCCACCAGCAATTAAATGCAGTTTATTTGGGTAATTGGCAATATCGCCAACAGCAAAAATTCCTGGAATCGACGTTTGCATCGTGCTATCCACTTTCATTGTTCCGTCAGCCATGTCGCACCCCCACGCTGCAATAGCACCTAAATCAATCTCGAATCCATGATTAACGATAAGATCATCAAGTGGTATCGTCCGCTGCTCACCCGTTTCTATGTGTTCGACAATTATTTCTGAAACTGTTTTGCCGTCCCCAATCAGGTTGACTATTTTGTAAGGGGTATAAAGTTTAACTGTTGAATTTTTCATTTGTGATACATTGCTTTCCATCCCAGAAAATATGTCTTTCCGGTAAATCAGGGATACTTCATCAGCAATTGGTTCCAACTCATTTGCCCAATCAATTGCCGTATTTCCACCACCGGACAGCACAACTTTTTTTCCACGAAACTTGTTAAGTTCACGTACAAAGTAGTGTAGGTTCCCTTGTTCATAATTGGGTGCTTCAGGTAAGTCCAGCTTCATTGTTTTTAACATTCCAAATCCGGTTGCTAAGATGATCGTCCGAGTATAGTGTTCTTCCCCATTATGTGTGCGTACGATGAAATTGCCGTCTTTCATTTTTTTTAATGTTGTTACTTGTTGCCCAAGAACGACTGTTGGATCAAACGTTTTTGCTTGTTCAACTAATTGGGTTGTCAAATCTTCTCCAGTTATTTTAGCAATCCCACCGATATCACGAATGATCTTTTCTGGGTAAAAATAAGGTACCTTTCCACCAAGAAACGGAAGGTATTCAATTATTTTTGTTTTCATCTCCCGCATACCACTATAAAATGCGGTAAATAGGCCAACAGGTCCTCCACCGATAATTGTTACATCATAAAGCTCTAGTTGTTTATTTATGGTAAACCCTCCTTACTAACTTGTCCTGGTTTAATACCAAACAATACTATTTTTAAGGCTGTTTTGTTGCTTTCTTTCCCGCCGCTAGTTCTACTTTGTCTTCATCAACAAATACACGAAATAGGGTGTGCTAAGAATAGCAACAACAACACCGACTGGAATTTCAGTAGGTGTAAGAACATTTTTCCCAATTACATCCGCTGCCATCAGTAATAATGCGCCAATCAACGTTGAAACAGGTATAATCCGTTGATGTGTTGGACCAACAATTCGTCTTGCAATGTGTGGGACAACCAAACCAAGAAAGGCAATCCCTCCTCCAGCAGCGACACAGGCTCCAGCAAGCGCTACGGCAAGCAGTAACAGGATTCGCCGTTCATGCTCTACTTTTGATCCGAGGCCCGCTGCAATGTCATCACCCAAATTCAGTACGTTCAAACTGTAGGCTTTATGTAATGTGAAAGGAATCAAAATTAAAATCCAAGGTAACAGAGCATACACAAAACTCCAATTTGCATTCCAAATATCACCAGCAAGCCAAACCGTTGCCTGGCGAAAATCTTGTGGATCCATTTTTAATTGAAAAATGATTAATGCTGCACTAAACGCGGCGTTAACTCCAATTCCTACTAAAATTAACCGTACAGGGTTGACGCCGTCTTTCCATGACAACGTATAAATTAGAAATGCTGCAAAAACCGCACCAACAAGAGCAAATAATGGCATGATAAACGCTGAGATTGAGCTTTCCATATTTATCGTGTCCTGGAAAAAGTAGATAAATAACACAACCGCAAGACCTGCACCCGTATTAATTCCCAATATACCAGGATCAGCAAGTTCATTTTGGGTTACACCTTGTAAAATGACACCTGATACAGCAAGACCCGCACCAATCAATAGGGCTAAAACAATCCCGGGTAAACGGAAATCAAATAGAACCAATTCCTGCCTTTCTGTACCGTTACCAACAAGCGTTTTTATTACATCAAGTGGTGCTATTTGAATGACACCTGTGCTTAAACTAACAAAAAACATCGCAATGATTAGCAAGACTAACAGCACCATTACAGCTTGGAAGCTTTTTCGTTTTATCGATTTCTCTGATGTCATGATTTAGCCCCTCCATTGCCACGTGCCAAATATAAAAAGAATGGAACACCAATAAGTGATGTTATAGCCCCTACTGGTGTCTCAAATGGGGCGTTAACCAAACGTGCGGTCACGTCAGATAAAACAAGCAAAAGTGCTCCAAATAATGCTGATGATGGTATGATCCAGCGGTAATCTGTGCCCATAATAAATCTAGTTATATGGGGAATAATTAAGCCAACAAATGCAACTGTTCCTGCAATTGATACAGCTGCACCGGTCAACACCAACACGGCTACAATACCAATAATCTTTGTGACAAGGTTGTTTTGCCCCAAACCAGTTGAAACATCTTCACCTAAGCTAAGTAATGTGATCGATCTCGAAATGGCCAACGCAAAAAACAGACCTACCCCACCAGAAATAAGCAGAATCATAACGGATGTCCAATCTGTTCCAGCCAATCCTCCAGCAAACCAAAAACTCATTTGTTTCTCAAGTTGAAAATGGAGGGAAATGACAGAAGAAATAGAACTGAGCAGCGTGCCTATCGCTACACCTGCCAATGCTAATTTAACAGGTGTTAATCCGCTTGTCGAAAAGGACCCAACCATGAAGACGAGTACGACTGCAATTCCTGCACCAACAAAGGATGCGACCGTAAATCCCAAGTTACCAGCACTTGGAAAAAATGCGAGCATAACAACAAGGGTAAATGCCGCACCATCCGTTACCCCCATGATTGATGGAGATGCTAGGGGATTACGTGTCAATCCTTGCATGATCGCACCTGATACTGCTAGAAACGCCCCAACTAATGCCGCACTTATAGCACGCGGCAAACGCAGTTCCTGAATAACCTGATGTTCTGTGATGTTCGTATTGAAATGAAAAACCGCTTGCCAAACAGTCGAAAGATTAATGTCGACAGCCCCATATGAAACAGATAATCCAATTGAAAAAATTAAAGCGATTAATGTAATAATATTGATAATACTTTTTAATAGATTTGATTTTTTAATAAGTGTTACCATCCTATTCCCCTGACTTCACCAATTGTACGAAATAAATCGGTTAAGAATCATTATCAATTAAAAGTATAATCGTAAACGTCTTGCACTGCAATGATATTTGTTTAATCTATTTGACAAATAATTGACATTACAATTGAAAATGATTATCATTACCGTTAGAAACATAACTTTTTTAAAAAAGGAGAAATACATATGATTACAAAAACAAAGTCAAGCATTCTGGCAATAAGTGTTATTTTCATCCTATCAATAGTAATGTCGGCATGTGGCAATGATGATGATTCAGATAAATCAACCGATGAATCCAACTCAGAATCAGACGGTAACACAGAGATAACCCTTGACAGTAAAATGGGTGAAGTAACGATTCCGGGAGATATTGAAAACGTTATCGCCCCCTACCATGAAGATGCCCTTTTAGCTTTAGGAATAACACCAGTTACCAAATGGTCAATCGGAGAAAGCATCCAAAATTATTTAGAAGCTGATCTAAAAGATGTGCCAAAAATTGAATGGAATCTTCCACAAGAGCAAGTGCTTGAACAAAACCCAGATTTAATTATACTAGAAAGTAATCTTGACAGTTATGATGGAAGCTATGAAGATTATCAAAAAATCGCACCTACTTATGTTATGACGGAAGAAGTCAGCAACGATTGGCGAAAACAAATAGAAACGTTTGGAAAATTACTTGGGAAAGAAGCCAAAGCTGACGAGGTTCTCAAGCAATACGATCAAAAAGTTTCCGATGCCAAAGAAAAATTAAACGAAGCAATAGGCGATGAAACCGTTGCACTTATTTGGACCATGGGAGATCAATTTTACCTATTCGAACATGACCGCCATATAGCCGAAGTGGTATATTCTCAACTTGAGATCAACCAACCAGCATTGGTTGAAAACTTAGGTAATGCTGATGCAGCACAATGGAACCCTATCTCAGTAGAAAAGTTATCTGAACTTCAAGCAGACCATGTATTTTTACTTGCTGAAGAAGGGGAACAAGGAATCGATACATTAAAAAATAGTAGTGTATGGCAAAGCACCCCTGCTGCCCAAAATAATCAAGTCTATGTGATGAACGATCCAAGTCATTGGACGAACAAAGGACTAATTGCATCGGAGAAAACCATTGACGCAGTAGTAGATACTCTTACAAAATAAAAAAAGGGATCTGACCTTTTAGAGGATCAGATCCTTTTTTTATTTTATGCAAACCCGCCCGGCAGACGGCCAAAGCCTAATATCATTGTCAATAATACAGCTATTACAAGTTGAATCCACCAGCTTTTCGTTGGCTCTTCTCTTCCTGATTTCAAGCTAATCATTTCCATTGCAAAGATTGCCCAAATACCCGCAAGTCCTTTAAAAATTGCCTCACCCATCATCGAGCTTCCACCAAAATAATTGGCAAGTAATGATCCGCCTGAATATAGAATCAATAAATAATCCAAGCGAAGAATCATTTGTACAATTTTTGCACCTTTTGCTTTACCTGTTTTATGTAGAATAACAACAATAATAAACAGAATAAATGCTAGTGCCCACGCTGTTACATGTAAATGTGTATTCATTTAAGTACCTCCTATTATTTCCTAAATCGTTTTCCAACTATACATTGCAATAAGACTATCATATCATGTCCGACCTATAAATTCATTTGAAATTTATATGAACATTTTTTACAGGGGAGAAAAATATACTGAAAACTGTTATAATAAGAATTGTGCTTTATTTGCGTTTTTATTAAAAAGTACAAATAAAAAATAGGAAAAATACGTAGGCAAGAGCACAATATTTTTCCAAACTTTGGAGGGTTACTATGTCACAATCTAGTCAACAAATTATCGACCAAACACAGGAATATGGTGCAAAGAACTATCACCCGCTCCCTGTTGTGATAACAAAAGCAGATGGTGTCTGGGTTGAGGATCCAGAAGGCAACCGCTACATGGATATGTTAAGTGCTTATTCTGCAGTTAACCAAGGGCACCGTCATCCAAAAATTGTCGATGCACTAAAGGAACAAGCAGACAGGGTAACACTAACTTCTCGGGCATTTCACAATGACCAGTTAGGCCCATGGTATGAAAAAATTTGCAAACTAACAAACAAAGAAAATGCACTACCAATGAACACAGGCGCTGAAGCAGTTGAAACGGCAATAAAGGCTGCTAGAAGATGGGCTTATGATGTTAAAGGTGTTGCCGAAAACAAAGCGGAAATCATTGCTTGTGAAGGAAACTTCCACGGCCGGACAATGACAGCGGTTTCTTTGTCATCAGAAGCGGAATATCAACGTGGATTTGGTCCAATGTTACCAGGTATTAAACTCATCCCATACGGTGATATTGATGCACTAAAAGCAGCAATCAACGAAAACACAGCAGGCTTTTTGTTTGAACCAATCCAAGGAGAAGCTGGTATTGTTATTCCTCCTGAAGGATTTTTGAAAGAAGCGTACGATCTTTGTAAAGCAAACAATGTATTGTATATAGCCGATGAAATTCAGGCAGGACTAGCCCGTACAGGTAAAATGTTCGCTTGTGACTGGGAAAATGTTACGCCAGATATTCTTATTTTAGGTAAAGCCCTTGGTGGTGGCGTTATGCCAATTTCATGCATTGTTGCGAACAGCGACATTCTCGGTGTATTTAACCCCGGTTCACACGGATCTACATTCGGTGGCAACCCATTAGCATGTGCCGTTTCTGTTGCTTCACTTGAAGTTATCGAAGAAGAACATTTGGCAGACCGTTCATTAGAGCTCGGAAACTACATGATGGAAGAACTGCGAAAAATCGATAATCCTGCAATTAAAGAAGTACGTGGAAAAGGACTATTTATTGGTGTTGAGCTAAATGAAGCAGCCCGCCCATATTGTGAGGCATTAAAAGAAAAAGGTTTATTATGCAAAGAAACACACGAAAATGTTATCCGTTTCGCCCCACCACTCATTATTGAAAAAGAAGATTTGGATTGGGCGATTGGACATATTAAAGATGTTTTAAGAGGATAAACTAATTGTTAAAAGATAAAGTAAGTAAAAACGGCTTTCCATTATGGAAAGCCGTTTTTATCCCAAACATTTGATAAAGATGGAGATGATCAATTTGTCTGCTGCAACTAAACCTATAGGCGTTGCTATTATAACTGGTGTTATTGTGGTTTTACTAGGTTTCATTCAAGATATCTCATCGATTATATATACTATTTGTATTTCGGTGGCATATTTAATTGGTATTATCAGTTTTGTTAAATCAAAGAAGGACAAGATTAATATTTTCTTCTTTGTCATTATTACCATCTTATATATTGCTTTTTTATTTCGATTTAATGTTTTTGATTTCCTTTAATACATTTGTTTAACATTTCTTTTCCATAATGGCTGTCTTTTCCCATATGTCAGACTCCGCCACACCCACTCAAGTGGCCCAAACAGAAAATGAGTAAACCACCATCTGCTAAGGAAAATTTGCCCGATGAACACAACTAAGACGATAACAACACCAATACTAGGATTAACCGAACCGTACAATCCAAACCCAATCCCATAAAATAGAACAAAACTGATCAATGATTGCGTAATATAATTTGTCAACGACATTCTGCCAACATAGGAAAATGGTTTGATGCATTTTAATCCTATGTTTGTTTGCGCCAGTAAAACAATAGAGACAACATAAAACAATGCCGATGCCGTGCCACCAATATTATCCTGAACATAAGAAAACCAGGTTGGATTCCCATAAAGGTATGGGCCCATTTTTATTGCGATAAACACCATTAAACTTACAACCCAAAAAATTTTAAGTAGACTTATTTTTACACTTGGCTGATGGAGCCAGCGTTTTCTAGCAATATACATACCAAGCAAAAACAATGGCAGTAATGACGTAACCGATAGGAAATACGAAAATAAGCCATTTGCATAAAACCAGTCATTCACATTTTGGGCCAAAATAACGGATAACTCACTACTGCTATAGTGGGCTTTGGCTAAATAGATCGCCGCGACATCGTAATAATCTAGATACCCTCTGAAGTCATATAAAAACCGTGTATATAAAAATGCGCTTCCACCCAGCAAAAGACAGGACCATACTAGCAATGTTTTATTCGAACGGTTGATAAAAGCTAATAAAAATAATCCAATGATTCCATAGGATAATAAAATATCGCCATGCCAAATGAAAAAAGCATGAATAAATCCGAAACCGATTAAAATTAGTAACCTACGAAACAAAAAAGAATGTACGTTAATTCCTTTTGCTGTTAGCCGTTCTTTCAACAGTTGAAACCCGAACCCAAACAAAAACGAAAATAGCGTATAAAAACTAGCTTGAAAAAAAATATCGATAACCGTTTGCGTGTAGTGATCAACAGGCTCCGTCCAAGCGTCCTCAGCGCCGCCATATAAAAAATATGGTGCCGAAAATGCTCCAATATTCACCATAAAAATACCAAAAATCGCAAATCCCCTTGCCGCGTCCATCCATATAAGGCGATGCGTTTCTTTAACTGGCTCCACACGATTGTCCATCCATTCTCACCTTCCCTCGTGAGCAAATCAACTTCTAAGCGTATAACTTCAAAAATATATGTATTCAATCTATTATTCGCCCTCGTCATCCAAACTTCCTTCTTGCTTTCAACAATTTAGGAAAATCACATAAACTAAACAAAGAAGGAGGAATAAGTATGCCAGCACAAGTGGGAGCGGTCAAAGTTATCACGGTATCCTCTTCAAGCATTCTAAATATTGGAGACGTGTATTCGATGTGCCCAGAAAGTTCTGCAAAAACTTATGCTGGTGGAGGTTCCTTTAATACAGGTGACGGAATTCGTATAAAATTAGCAGATTCTAATACGTACGTTTACGATAAAGATCACATTGACCAACCAGTCGATTAATTAGTGGAGTGAGCAGCATGAACATGACGATCCATCAATCGATCAACATTTATATGATCAAAATCGGTTCCATAACCAATTCTTCCGTTTTGCAAATCGGCAGCACTGGAAGTATCCAGGCCCAAGCGGATATTCATAATACCGGAGGATATACGGAACCAGCTGAAGAAGCTATACCACTAGGAAAACGTTCTACCCCATTAATTCCACTTTCCCAAACAAAGCACGATTTTTAAGCATTCACATAAACTAACATAGGCCTTAACCTAAATACAAACCGATTTTTTTACCAAGCGTGAGAGGGGATTTTTTTATGAATGGAAACGAATGGACTACTTACTTTTATGACCTTCACCAGCATATTCAGGAACAAGGTAAAAAAATAAAAGAATTGGAATCAAAATTGGACCAGGTAGAAACGATTTCCAAAGAAAAAAATAAAAATACAATCGAAAAAATCGAATACAATTTTGACCAATTAAAAATTGAACGATTGGAAGGAACACTTCATATCGGGTTGTCACCTAGTGATTTAGCAAACATTGATGATCTAGGAATCAATCAAACAAATCCTGCCAATTTCCAGCCCCCAATGAAGCAGTCGTTATTATCAGACCTAAGCCAACACATAAACCAAGAAGGTCCTGCATTAATCCAAGATTTAGCAAATCAATATCGAAAGCCTGTGGACGAAGGCTTTCAGTCGATCATGCTACAAGATATTGAAAAACAACTCCCTCAGCGAATTGCTTTTTACGAACAGGAAGCGAAGGATCAAAACATAAACTCAGAAGATCAATTAACAGCTTACATCACGGAACAAATTAAAAACGAAATTTATCAATCACTTGTTAATTATATGCAAAATAACGAACAAAAAGGAGCAGATCAATGAATTTAGAAGTTCACAACTGGGGATTAAATGTCGGAAATGTAGAAGTTGATGCAATCACAGCTTCCTCAGTATTCTTGATCGGTGACAATGACGAAATGATGCTGGCATCGTTTTTCGATACACCACCAGAAGCGTTCACTGTCGGGAATGTTGTTCCATTAGCACCATAAAATAATAGTTTCAGAAGGTGATGACAGCATGGAAAAGAGGAATGTACGCGTCAAACATATTAAGGGGAACTCCGTGTCATTTAGTTCAATTTTTTCGATTGGTGATACAGCAACTGCCGGACCAAAATCAAATGTGATAGCGGTACAAAAAGAGGGAGCTATATTTACGAAAAAAGATGATGTAGAATTTACGAACTATCGATTATTTAATCAAGCCGTTAAATGGCCAAAAAATGGTAAACACGTTAAGCAGCAAATTAATCATCACACAAACAATATCAATGTGCATCATGCATCTTTTATTGGTGTAGAAACCTCGTCTATCTTTCAGGTAGGAAGTATTGGCAATATATCCACTGAAGCACGCATTAAACACTTCCGAATATTGCATGATGAAGACAGGAATGCTGCACAAAGCACATAAGACATTCATACTTTATTCTATATAATAAAAAAATCTCGAGAAGGTGTTAGGATGCCATCGATAGTAGGTCCTTTAAAGGTTAACAGCATTGATGGTGGGGTTGTCAATTTTGGAGATTCGTTTTACCTATCTCCAAAAAGCACCTCAAAAACCAGTGCTGGTTCGGGTTCGTTCAATACTGGAGACTTTATCAATACAAATACTGGCTACAGTTCTACAAACCCATTTGACCAAGACGCATATGATCAACTAATAACGTCGAACGCGTAAACGGTATCAGCCCCCTGCTAGCGTGGCAGGGGGCTGATCCGTTATTTATATTGTGATTGATCCACAACCATTAATTGTATGCCATATATGATCATACAGGCGGACATTGCTAGTGACCCCCAACCAAGTGTTTTTTGGTCAACCTCCAGATAGTTGTTACAAATCTGGTCATCCGAACCGATATACAACCATGCCATTACCATAAGAACCAACATGATATATACATAGATAATGCCTTTTCCAATTCCCCCTAGTCTACTCCAACTATCACGGAGAGGAACTCCCACCAAAAATGGTAAACTAATAAATTTAAATATTTCCACTGCCTGCACTGTAATTGCTTCATCCATTGCTCGTGGTATCATCCAATAACTCCAGACAATCATCAATAAGAGCATTCCCGCCACTCCATTGCTGTTCCATTTCCCGAAGAAGTGCGGAAATTTTCGTTGGAGGAATGGCGCCATCAAAAAACCTGAAATAACGAGTAGCGGTATTTGCATGTGCATATGCACGATCATAATTGATTCTAATAGATTCGCAACCGGGGGAAGAATTAAGAAAACATATAGCAATAAACCATACATAGCCTGTTTCATTGATTATTCCCCCGCTTCAATTAGTATTTTGTTCACTGTGTTCGCGGCTTCATCTGTTTTAGTGAAATCCAATACTTCCAACAAATGTCCCTGCTTGCCGATCAAATAAAATGCTGTATTATGGGTGAAATTCCCATTTCCATCTGGGATCACAACAACGCCCAATTTATTTAATAGTGTATCTAACTCCGTTTTATTCTTAACCCTCGCCATTCGCCACGTTTCTCCATCACTGCCGAAATAGGTGCGATACTTTGTCAGTGTTTCTGGATTATCCCGCTCCGGATCAAAACTAATGCTTAAAAATACAATGTCCTCTCCAATATATTTTTGCGGGATCATCTTATAAACATTAGCCATATTCATCTCTAATTGTGGACAAACGGTTGTACAACTCGTATACATAAACGTTAAAAACACAAATTTCCCCTCGGCAAACGAATCAAATGTATAGGTCCTTTCTCTACTATCTTGCAGTGTGACACTAGGAAATGTCGGCTTGTTTTTTATTAATTCATATGTTCTAGCACTTTCCGCAGTAAAAGCGTGAAATCCATCTGTACCAATATAAAACAAGATACTGCCAAAAATAATAACGATTGTTATAGCCAATGCATTACGCCGATTTTCGATCATTACCATCACTTCCTTAAGCAGAAGTTAGAGACTAGATGTCGGCAGGCAAGCATTGGAAAGGGAACTTGCTAATTTGCAAATACCCTTCCCAATCACCGACCCTTTATATCTCCCTTCGTATTACCAAGTCTTAATTGGTGGTGATCCTGGTGGTGCATTGACAATAAAATCAACAATTGGTACAACATACGCCATTGCAACAACCATCAGCATTAATACAATCCATAACCCCCACCGCTCTGTCCACAATGGAGTTGGCTGTGCATCAGCTTCCACCTCACCAATTGGAAATTCTGTATTTCCTTTTGGTGCAAAAAACATCATGTTGAACACAGCGTAAACTTGAATGATGACACCCAAAAGCAGTAATGTTGCTCCAATTCCCATTACATATTCGTATGGTATCCAGCTTAGTGCTGTTCCATGGTCGCCATATGTCGTATATGCAGTTCGTCTAGGATCACCTAATAATCCGACTAGATGTTGAGAGCCAGACATCAGGATCATCCCAACAGTCCAAATAATGGTTTGCACGATACCTAGTTTATTCATTTTTGATGTTAATTCTCGTTTTGATAAATACGGGATTAACCAATAACAAATCCCAAAGAAAGTTAAAACAACGGATGTGCCAACAGTTAAATGAAAGTGGCCAACTACCCACATAGTGTTATGAATAACCTGGTTCATCTGATTACTTGTATTTACAATTCCCCCAGCACCTGCAGGAATAAAGGCGATCATTGCGATCATCGGTGCTAAGAAACGTACGTCTCCCCATGGAAGTTTCTTAAACCAGCCAAGCAACCCTTTTCCACCTAATCTTCTTCCTGTCCGTTCAAAGAGCGCAAACATCGCAAATGCAGTCATGAGCGAAGGAAACGCAATCGAAATACTCATAAATACATGTAAAAATTTAATAGATTCCGAGATCCCTGGGTCAATGATTTGATGATGGAATCCACCAGGAATATTTAAAATGACTAATAGAATTACAACAACCCGTGCTAATTTATCATTAAATACACGGCCGCCAATGACTTTCGGTACAACGACATACCAGGCAGACGTTGCTACAATATACCAAATGTTTACGAGTGTATGGCCGAAGCTCCAAAATAGTGTACGACTTACCATAACGTTAATCGTTTCTTTCCACCCTAAAGACCAAGGAATAAGTGTTAGCACTTCAATTGTGACACCGATACTGCCGAAGAACCAAAGTACAAACACCCCCATCGCAAAAAATGCTAACAATGGTGTTACTTCCCCGCGATGATGTTTTCTCCAATGAAAATAATTGATGAAAGCACCAAAACAACAAGACCAAATCCCGAGTACAACAAACACTAATCCGATATAAAACACGGGAGAAGCTGCTAATGGCGGATAAAATGTATATAGTACAGATGCTTCATTCATTAAAATTGTAATAATTACTAATGCAACTCCAACCATCATCAAGCCAAATCCGATCCAGGCCAGTTTCCGAACCTTAGGTAGGAGTCCGCCGAGTGTGTGTGAAAGTCCTGCGTATAGATAACCAATGGTAAAAGTAGTTGTAAAAATAAGGATTAATAAAATTCCGTGTGCTGTTAACACTTGATAGTAATTTAACCATACTGGCAATTCCAACAAACCTGCACGTTGTAACCCCTGCAATAATCCTAAAATACCGCCAATGAGCAACGTGATAAATGATACAGTTAAATATGCCTTTGATAGTTTGGCATCTTGAAGGTTAACACCTAAAGCTTTTCGGGCTTCTTTGCGAATAGTTGTTTTTACTGCTCGTTCCATTTATGTTTCCCTCCTTTACTTCACCGTAATTGTTGTAGACATTAACTGATGTCCTGTTCCACAATATTCATTACATAGCACTAAATAGCTGCCAGGTTCATCAAATGTATGTGCTATTTTCTGAATATGTCCTGGCATAACCATTGCATTTATATTTGTTCCAGCAACTTGAAATCCATGTGTTACATCCTTAGAAGTCATGGTAAAGTTAATTTTTGCTCCAGCTGGGACTTCAATATTTCCAGGGGTAAAACCGAATGCTTGTAACGTCATGACTACTTCATATTCATTTTTGCCAATCTGCTTAATCCCTGGCTCGTCAAATGGAGCAGTTTGGTCTACCTTTTGTGGATCAATTGTATCTTTATCACTCGGCGGCCCCATTTCAAGTGCAAATGTTTGATACCCAACGACGACCATAAATAATATTAAAATACCGGCACTTAAAGCAAGCCAGATTTCTTCAAATCGATGCATGTCATTCCCTCCTATACTCTAGCCATATATATCCAAAATACTGCCACCCACATGATGACGATAACAGCTCCGACAATGCCTACTGAGATTAATGTGCCTCGTAATGATTTCTCGTCTTCAGTTTGTTTTTCAGAAAGATTCGTTTTGGTCGTTTCCATTTCCACCCCTCCTTCGCTTCGTACTATCTATTACACTTACATCATAATCTGGGAGATAATGTGGAGAAGTGAAATGAATCACAAGCAACTGTGATTTTTCTTACAATCGCTTTCAACAATTTAACCAGAACAAACGATTTTTCATAAAGGCTGTTTCAAATAGATTGTTGTTTTTGACACAACAGATATATAATACGACGTAACTTTAGTGTGACTTTCTCTCGTCCTATCTAAAATGAGTGCTAATCCAGCGCTGCGGGAAAATACTCGCTTTCCATGGGGAACGCTTCAGCCTCCTCGGAAGAAAACCACTTCCTGCGGGGTCTTCAGACTGTTCCTTTTCCCATAGGAGTCTCGCATTTTCCCGCAGCTTAGAATAATTTTCTATTCAACTGATAAGAACTATTCTAAACGTTGATTTTATGGGCAATAACCAAACCACTCTATATTCAGAAATTTCCTATCAGCGCAGGCAGAATACGTAGACTCCTGCGGGAAAAGCACGTGTCTGAAGACCCCGCAGCGGCGGTTTCCCGCGAGGAGGCTGAAGCCGTGCCCGCGGAAAGCGAAGTATTCTGCCGGAGCGAAATCTAAGCACTCAATCATCATTAGAACCGGAATAAAAGTCACAAAATAGAAATTTCATTACGTCGCATTCTATATCAACTACGCAATTAAACTTAACAAACATTACGAATAGAGCCTTCAAAAAAAACGAGCATAACCCCTTGGATTAATAGGGTTTGCTCGTTATGGATACTGATTATAAATAGCAACAAATCCGTCACAATTAGAAATCCAATCCTTGTGATTATTGTTGAATAAGTTATTGCTTTAGGGTGACAAAAAGATCAACTTAATCACATTGGTTCACTTTCTATCGATCTTTCTCATACGCTAAAGTATATCTTAATTAAAGGAAAGAATATGATGAACAATCCATTAATTCGGATCGGAAGTATTAAAATTACCAATATGACCGGAAATGCATCAATTACAATTGGGGAAATGACACAGCTAAATCCTAAATATGAAGATCAATCTCAAGGAACCAATTGTGCAATAGGAGATTCTTCCTCATCAGCCTCCATCATGGAAAACAAACAAACGAATGAAGAAAGTAAGGGAAACGATTCATCATCACAATCCGAGAACAAAGTCAATTCTGGCCAAGAGGAAGCCACTATAGGGAGTGCAGCTAGGAGGATAAACAATGAACGATCATTTTATGGTTGGCCCGATTAAAATTGACTCGCAAGCGGGGAACTCCTCCGTTAATTTTGGCGATACTTCCTTTTCAGGTAATACGGTTTACAATAAAAGTCAGGGGAATGCAATCGGAATTGGTGATCCTTCTTCCGTATTTGCCCCAACTAAAAACGGCTGGCTAGATAACGATGCAAATGATCAAGATTCAGGAGGGAGTCCAACGATATCAAATCCTAATCAACCGTAAACGCATGTATGATTTCTTAATGGTTTGAAGGGATAGGACTCATTTATATATATTCCCAAAACTAAACAGACCTGCTCCAATGAATGGGGCAGGTCTGTTAAAACTTTTTTATGAAATAGGTGGGACCTCCAAAACGAGTTGCTTATCAAAGAAATAAAGATACGTTTCTTTTACCGGCTGGTGCCAAATGGTTTCAATTGCTTGCCGGTACAGATTCATTTGTGTCGCATACCGCTTCATAAGTTTCTCTTTCACTTGTTCCGTAACATCGCCATCAATTGCATCTGTCTTGTAGTCTATGATGATCCAGCCATCATCTTTTGGAATAATGCAGTCAATAACACCTTGTACTAACACTTGCTCGTCAGTCTCACTTGCCCATGATGCATATACTGTACTAGCTGGTAATGAGAGGCTAAAGGGTACTTCCCGATGATGATTGGATACCGAAAGCACATACTGACCAATTTCCGTTGCGAAAAACTGTGCAACTGCATGATAATCAATAACCGCTGCCTCATCGTTCGTGAGTATTTCTTTCTCGACAAGTACCTCAACAAATTCCTCTAGCTCAACATCACTTAAAGCCTTTGTAAGTGGAAGATGCTGCATAACGGTATGCATAGCTGTTCCTCGTTCAGCAGCTGAAATGGTTTTCTCCTGTTGCATAAACTTCGGTCGCTTCACAATCGGCGCTTGAAAGGTCTGGACAAGCTGTTCACTGCTATATTCATCCTTTAATTCACGCTGTCGTTTTAGTTCAGTCACTGTTTGCTTTGCCCTTGCCGTTTGAGCTTGCTGGAACGGATATTGATAAGAAAGTCGATTATCAACTGTTTCTGCCAAATCGTCATCCGTTAATGTTAATGGCTGCCAGTTGACGATCGTTTCTCTTAACTTCACATCTGCTTCCGTTGTTACTTCATCCAAATTAGCATATTCACTGCCATGGACAACCGAAACGTTCCATGAAGAAGGGTCAACTTTAATTTCATCCAATATCGCGTCACTTAACTCTTCCGTTCGTAAAACGTCATTTTTTTGATGACGGATTAACGCAGGACCAACCCAATCTAAATAGGTTTTTGATTCCATTCTGAAATGTGCTGGTAAAATCCATCCAGCATGATCAACAATCTTTTGCCACTTCGCTTGTTTCTTTTCAAATGATGCAACATTTGCAACCATCACCAATTTTTCCTTGGCCCTTGTTAAAGCAACATACAAAACTCGCATTTCTTCCGCCAAAAGTTCCCGTAGTTTTTCTTTTTGAAATGCATGGAACAGTAACGTTGGGTAAGTGATACGCTTAATCGGATCAATATATTTACTGGCAAATCCAAGGTCTTTATGCAGCAAATAACGTTGTTTTAAATCCTGCAAGTTAAACTGTTTATCCATCGCACCTAAAATAACGATCGGAAACTCAAGACCTTTACTTTTATGAATCGTCATAATGCGAACAACGTCTTCTTGTTCACTAAGTGCTCGCGCTGCACCAAGATCCTCTCCACGCTCTTCCATTCGTTCGATAAACCGTAAAAAGCGAAATAGCCCACGAAACGAGGTTGTTTCATAACCGCGCGCTCGATCATATAATGCTCTTAAATTTGCTTGGCGTTGCCTTCCACCAGGCATACCGCCAACAAAATCATAAAAACCAGTTTCTCGATAAATTTGCCAGATTAATTCTGATAAGGCCCCTTGCCTGGAAGCAACCCGAAAACTCCCCAATTGTTCAAGGAAGTTCGTAACCTTTTCCGCTGTTTCGCCCATTTCGCGCTTGTAAAACTTTTTCAGTGCATCATAATACGTATGGCGTTTGTCTGCTAATCGGATCAACGCTAATTCCTCTTCATTCAGTCCAACAATTGGGGAACGCAGAACAGATGCAAGCGGAATATCTTGTCTTGGGTTATCAATTATTTTCAGTAGGCTTAGCATGATTTTTACTTCAATTGCCTCAAAGTAACCTGTAGATAATTCCGCATAAACAGGAATTCCTTGTTTTTTCAACTCATCCGTAATTGTTGGCGCCCACGTCATCGACCTTAGTAAAATGACAATGTCACGATATTGCAGATCGCGTTGGCTTTGTGTTGCTTTATCAACAACTTGTAGGGGCTGGCTATCTTTTTGACCAATCCAGCCTTTGATTTTCTCGGCATATGCGCGCGCTTCTAACTGTGCTTTCTCCAAGTCTTGATAATTTTCATCTTCATCAGCCTGTCCCAACGTCTCTTCTTCCGGTGCTTCACGATCGATAATCAATAATTCCGGATCAGCATCAGGAAAATCTTGCGTTTCATACATGTTATTTGCATAGATTAGCTCAGCATCTTTGTCATAGTCGATCTCCCCTACATCCTCATCAAGAATTTGCCTAAAAATATAGTTGGCACCACTTAAAACTTGTTCCCTGCTGCGAAAATTACTTGCCAGGTCAATTCGTTTTGCTTGATCCTCTTCAGTAGCAAAGCGTTTATATTTTTCAATAAATAGTGATGGCTCAGCATGGCGAAAACGGTAAATACTTTGTTTCACATCACCAACCATGAACATATTACCAGGACCCTCCTGATCACTAATCAATGTCAAAATGGTCTCTTGCACAAGGTTCGTATCCTGATATTCATCCACTAATAATTCAGTGAAGTTACTTTTCAAATGATTTGCAACACTGGACGGGATTGGCTGATCAACACTTGAGGCCTCATCAATCAATAGCTGCAAGCAATAATGTTCCAAGTCGGAAAAGTCGACAATCGCCTTTTCGCGCTTTTGTTTCGTGAACCGTGTTTTAAATTGTTTGACTAATTCGGTTAACTGCTTAATAACTGGTGCAAGTTCTTGCATGTCCTCAATGTGACTTGCCAAATCTCTTGTAAACCAGCTTTGCTTCATATCGTTCCAGCGTTTTTTATAGCTATCCCGCAATGCTTTGACTTTTGCCTTTTTCTCTTCATTGCAATCTACCTTTTTGGACGATAATTTTACAAATGAGCTCTCTTGCATGAATGCTTGAAGATCATTCCATGAATCAAGGTGTGCGATGAAGTTTTGCAAATTTTCCTTGTCCGCATCTATCGCATCTGCATAATGATATGGGCCGTCACTTTCACGTGTAAGGTTCAAAGCAAGCTCCATCTCTTCTTCCATTGCCGCCAATTGACTCTTTACTTCCCGTTTGATGATCCCAAGCCATGGTAATTCGTCCTCTGTCCAGTTTTCGGGAACATTATATACATCAGCTAATCTATCAAGCCATACTTCCGGCCATGGATTCTGCACAGCAAAAGTATACAAATCAAGCACCAGATTTTCCACGTCCACATCACTGCGATCACTGGAAAAACGATCGACAACAGCGAAGAAATGTCCTTGTTCTTCCCCTTCTTTGCCATACCATTCTTCAAATAAGTCAGCGATTACTTCCTGCTTCAATAAATCTGCTTCCATATCATTGGCAATTCGAAAGCCTGGGTCAATATCAAGCAAGTATGCATATTGTTTCACGACATCTAAGCAGAAGGAATGTAACGTCGAAATCGAAGCACGTTGCAATAAGGATAATTGCTTTTTCAAATGATTAGATGTTGGATTTTCAGCAAGCGCTTGTTCCAACGCAAGCCCTACCCGATTGCGCATTTCTTGTGCTGCTGCATTAGTAAAGGTAACGACGAGTAATGTATCGATATCAACTGGATTGTCCTGTTTAATTAACTTTTGAATAATCCGTTCCACAAGCACAGCTGTTTTTCCCGATCCTGCCGCTGCTGCAACAAGTACATCACTTCCATCGGTGTAAATTGCCTCTGCTTGTTCCTTTGTCCAGTCAACCATTTATTTCCCCTCCTCTTTACGCAGCTTTTCAATTATTTCATCGTCTTTTAAATCCGTTAATTTCCGGTAATTATTTTCCTCCAAAATTGGGTCAAATTGACAAACGGAATGGAACGGGCAAAATGTACATGCAACATTTTGCTTATGTTGATAAGGGTTTAAATGCACCCCGCCTGCAGTCATATCAATCCCTGCGTTTACCATCAACTGGTGGATGTGACCTTGAAGAACCTGGAACGTATCCTGATCCGCAACCTTTGAACTGTTGTAAAATCCACCGTTTTTCTTCACTCCTGCAGGAACGATTTGACTTGTCCCAGAATCAAGTGATGTATCCATTAGTTTAACGACATCTTCATTGGAAAGAAGTAATCCTTGCATTTTATATTTCTTAAAAATTTCATAATTAATATCTTGATCCGACATCTTTTGTTTTGCAGAAATCATTGGGTTGTGCACGTGAAAATATAGTACCCCTGCTGGTGTTGCCTTCGCACCAAGCCATTGCTCTGACTGGGATAACACCACATCTAAATAGGCAAGCATTTGTAGTGCAAGCCCATAATAGACTTCAACAAGGTTCAGTCCCTTGGCACTCGATTTATAATCAATAATTCGTAAAAATAAACTTTCCTGATCTACCGCCTTATCAATTCGGTCAATTCGCCCGCGCAACATCAATTCAAAACCGTTTGGCAATGATAATGTTATCGGTGAGAGTGTTTGATTCTCACCAAAGCCAAGCTCCAGTCCAACTGGTGAAAAACTACTTTGTCTTGCTTGCTCACTTAATACATAAGCAGCTCTTGCAATAACTTCCTGTAATTTTTGCTGGATGTATTTATAGCGGTTGGAGCTATGCAATATTTGGTGCTGTAAAATCGGCGCCAAATTAGTAACGGCCTTGTGTGCATAGTTATCGGTATCCGTCTTACTCAACTTAGCAAAATCCTTGCCTTCTGCTTGGATCCATTCGGTAATCTTTTTCAATGCTTCATGGAAAAGCTGGCCAATATCCGGTGCATCCAATTTATACGTTTTTCGCTCTTCAAGCCCAAGACTATACTTAGCAAAATGCTGGTAGGAACAGCGATGATACATTTCAAGCCTGGAAACACTTGCTTTTACCTGTTTAGGATACAATTTTTCGGTTGTTTCCTCTGATAGATTAATCGGCCTATTTTGGTAGTACAAACTCTGTAAAATGGTATAAGTTGTCCTGTGTTTTTTGTTATTAGTAATATACCAATTTAACACATGCCACCAAATCGGTTGCACCGGGTAGCCTTTTCGCTGACGGGCAAGTTGAGCTGTTAATGCGGATCTAGTTTTAACCGGTGTGGTAATAAAACGATCTGCTTCGATTAACTCATCTGGATCCTGTAATAACAAGTGCTCACAACAGACAGGGAATAAATCCTCTATACGTTTGATAAGCTGGGACGGCATTTTAGCTTTTCCTTCTTCATCACTTAATGGATAGCTTATCCACATTTGATCACTTACCGCTGTAAAAGCAAGGTACATGTAAAACCAGTCATCAAGCAACTGGCGTTTACTGCTATCCGCTAATTGCAACCCGTGCTCCGCCAGCAATTCACGTTCCCGTTCATTGATCATTCCATCAGACGACGGTTTCATCGGCCAAACACCATCATTAACGCCGAGTAAAAATGCACATTTCATGCCGCTAATCCGCGATCGATCAATCGTCCCGACAATAACATGATCAATACTTGGCGGCACATGAGCAAATTTCAGCGAATCAAAACCTGCATCCAATGTGGAACGAAACGTTGTTAATGACATCGCCTCATCTCCAGCAATTTCCACCATTTCATCAAATAGCTGGATAACAGCGTTCCAAACCTGGTCTTGCTCACGTCCTTTTTCAATTTGTCCAGTATCATCAAAACGGTCTCGAAGGTTTTCCAAACGCCGTGGTACCTGAAGTCTCTCCAACCATTCAAAGAGAACCTGACACATCTCCCTTACCGTCTTCACTTGGCGAATTTGCTCATCAAACGGCCCTACCGCATGAACAACCTGTTTACGGTACGCATTTATTCGTTGCTCGATTTCTTTTTCCGCATCTGTTTGGGCAGCTTGATCAAAACCGCGGAATCGTCTAAATTCCCAATCCTTATCGCTTGTCCACTTGCTTCTTGAACGGATCCCATATTCTAAAACATAATTTTCCAATTCATCGATTGCATCATTTGTTAATGGATACGTTTTGTCAGATGATGGAATAAATCCAGTTTTTAACACCCGAAAAATTGCATCATAACGCCAATTCCCTTCCACGATATCCAATGCTGATCGAATGAGTTCAATTAGTGAATGGTTAAGCATGGTGCGTTTTTCATCAATAAAGACTGGGATATCATAATCACGAAAAATAGTCTCAATCAGATCATGATAACTGTCCGTCTGTCTGATAAAAACAGCTATATCTTGGAAACGATAATTTTCTTCTCGTACCAACCGAATAATTTCCTGTGCAGCTCCCTCCACTTCTGCCCTTGGATGGACTGCCTCAGCAATTTGGATTGGTACATCACCTTGAAATTCAGGGGCTGGACGAACATCGAAATTTGCTTCTAAATGTGCGAAGTGAGGTCTTGCTTTAAAACGTCCCTTCGCTGGATCCAGTACAATCGATTCTTCAAGCGGAATTTGATTTTCTTGGGCAATCGTTTGTAATAATTGATGTGTCTCTTTTGTCTGATAAAATAAATCCAATTCCGAAACAGCCGTATCTTCCGAATTGTCAACTGTTAAGGAAACCGTTACATGGTTAGCCTTTTTCATCAAAGCTTCAACAACATACAGTTCTTTTGGTGTAAAGCGATGAAATCCATCAAAATAGATCTCTGCATCATTCAGTGATGGTGCTTCTTTCACTTTTTCTGCCAATAATTGTAGTTGGTCTTCACTATCAATATATTTGTCTTGCAGATACATCACTAATTTTTCATAGAGGTATGTTAAATCTTCTAGTTTATTCGTTAACGCCACTTCACCTGGTTGTTTGTGGCTAAATTGATTGATTTGTTCCATTTCCATTCTTAATATTTCAGGGGTAATGCTGTATCGTTTGAACTCGGTAATCATTTTTTCTAATTGATCGAGAAACCCTTGCTTTTCCATCGCCTTTTGAAAGACACGCCAGTCCGATGTCTTTTCTTCAATGATTTTCCGAAGCATCATTTGAACACCGACTGAACTAATGAACTGTTTTGTCCCTCCACCAGTTTCTTGTAAAACACGCCAAGCAAGCCGTGAAAAACTCACAACATGGGCACGCGTACTCCCTTGAACCTTCTCATCACGAAACAAAGCATATTCCTGCTGAAAAGTCATTTGATCGGGAACAACATAAAAAATTGGTGACCCTTGTGGATCATCTATCAGCTTTTGTTTGATTTCATCAAGTATCCTGCCACTTTTACCTGTACCGGCTTTCCCCAGTACAAAACGGATCCCCACTGTAAAATCCCCCTTACATGCATCTATCTATCTGAATTTACTTTTTTAGACAAAAATAAAACTCCTCTCTCATTTTATCAGAGAGAGGAGTTTTATTATAGCTATTTGCTAAGGCTTTAAACTTGTCACTAACCGGGCACTTTTGCTTTTGACACTATTTGCCAAGGCTGAAACTTGCTTGGGAAAGTGGCCAGTATTTGACGTCTACTTTTCCGACAAGTTGTTCAACCGAGATGAAACCAAATGCTCGACTGTCTAGGCTATTCTCCCGGTTATCTCCCATCACGAACAATTTATCGTGTGGGACTTGGCTTGATCCGGTTGTTTCCATTAATGAGAAATCCTTTGTAAACGGCTTTTTTTCACTAGCATCTTTAAAAGAATCAAGGAAATCCTCTTCAACATATTCACCGTTAATGTATAGCTTATCATTTTTATATTTTATCTTATCTCCAGGTAGCCCAATTACTCGTTTCACATAATCATCTTGTTTGTTAGCATGAAACACGATAACATCAAAACGATCAACATCTTTCAAATCATAAATTACCTTATTAACCATTAATAAATTTCCATCGTAAAGTGTTGGTTCCATTGATTCACCATCGACAACATAGCTAGCGAATAATACAGTTCGAAAAATAATCGCTAATACGATAGCAAAGAAAACAACTGGAATAATTCTACGATAATTAAACTTTTTCATGTTTGTTTCCTCCAGGGTTATTCTCTTTCTACATCATACCCTGTTCGGAAATCATTTAATCATCATTATCGCTATTGGAAAATTCCTTTATGGTAGTGGTTTTGTGCTGTAACCTTTTTTCAATGTATTTACCCAGTATCCAAAACAATGTAATACATATCCCGACGACTATTGTCCGGACTGGGTTCTCAGCAAACGACATGATACTTACACCAACATATGCCATCGTAAATATCATCACCGATTTTCCTAATATGACAGCTAAGACAAATTGCTGCAGGCTGATTTTTGATAATCCAGATACAATGTTAATGACCGATGAGGGTGAAAACGGGAAACACATAAGTAAAAATAATGGTCCAAACCCATGCTTTTCAAACCACTTAGTTACTTTATGTACCTGTTTGTTTTTTCGTATTGCTTTAAATATCCGCTTATCACCAAGCCTGCGAACGATCATAAAAACAAGAATTGCCCCTAGACTGGACCCTAACCATGATAATAAAAAGCCTTCTAATAGACCATACGCAGCAGAATTTGCAAAAACAAAGACAACTAACGGTAAAAACGGCAAAAAAGCTTCAAGAAAAGGCAACAAGATACCTGGTAGCGGTCCCAATTTTTCATAATCACTCAAAAGTTGTTCAATATATTCATCTAATAAATCATTTTCAATTATCATTCTCCAATTAGCTATGCTGATGTTTAATACATACATTTAGTTAAGATCCCCTCACACATATTACGAGCATGAATTTTACTGTTTTTTAGCTTTACATACTTTTATTTTAATGTAAACAGTGAAATATGCATAGCAAAATCCAACGTTTTTGCCTCTTTCTTTCCATTATTAACAACTTTGCTATTTTTAAATTGTATTTTTAATTCATTTTATCATATAATATAAATAGAACAACTGTTCCTTATGGAGGGGATTTTTTGCGCTATCTTAATGATGAAGAATTAGAGGTTGCTTCGCGCTTTTTGTTTCTGTCAATGGCAATTATCGTGATTCAACAAGATGTTCAGCATATCCAGACGGGGTCGTTTAAAATTAAGGAGCCCTACTTAAAACTATTGGAGAAGATGACTACTGAAGCAACAAATGAACGAAGAAAATTACGCAATGAGATGACGAAAAAAAATATATCAATTGTTACCTTAAACCACAATGATTCCTTTTCTTCTTATCTTTTCGTTTGTCAAGGTCGTGAAGAGCAACGAAACTATTTTAATCCAGCAATTCGTAAAAAAGTTGAAGGAATTATTCAGGAACTTATGCATAAGGTTCTGCCACGATATCAACAGCATGCTTCCGTAAATACCTGAACCGATTATCAAGTAAATAGCGAAATTGTGCTGTTCGTTGTACCTGATTCAATACCGAACCATATGAAATATCCAAAATAACTTTTTTGCCTGTTTTAAACAACAATTCTGTATGTTGATTCGAAGCTTTATTTACTTGGTCAATATGGGAATGTGCAATCCATGAACATTTAGGACTTGACGGTGATGTTGTTGGAAAAAAATACATGCCGCTAGCCGGATCAATAGCAATCGGTGCTTTATGGGTAATACCACAAATATCTCGAGTTCCGTCTTGTCTGCCTTTTAGACTAGCACCAAAGAATTTACAGGCGTAATCAACGATTTTTGTAGGGCTTTGTTCAGCAAATATTTCTTCTTGTTCTTCTAAAATACATGTTGAAACTTTCCCTGCTTCACCCTTTTGGACCAAAATCGCCATTGTTAGAGGAGTAATTTCGTATGCAGGTTCATCGTAATAATTATTCATCATTTTTTACATCCTTTCCATGTTAAATGAAAAAGAAAGAGGCTTATTTACTAATTTAGCAAATTTTCTAGTAAAAAGGTACCAAAAAAGCTAATTTTCGAAAAAGTTCACAAAGTGTTCACAAGTTCGTATTAGTTAAAGGCAATGTTTGTTGCTTTTTAAATTTCGTAGTTGATAGAAAATACGACACAGATTGTGATGGTTGCTGGATTGCCGTTCCGGAAATACACTTCGCTTTCCGCGGGCGGCCGCTGGAGTCTACGCATATTTCCTCCACTGTTTTATCTTTTCGACTACCATCTATTACTCATGGAATATAAATACGAATAAGATAGGTGATTGGAGCGGAGGGCAGTCGACTCCTGCGGGAACAGCACGTATCTGAAGACCCCGCAGGAAGCGGTTTTTACTTCCGAGGAGGCTGAAGCCGTGCCCGCGGAAAGCGACTGCCCGCAGTGGAAATCACGTTGCTGTTATTTCACAATTTATATCTATTGAGAAAAAACAGCATTAAAAACGGCTTAGTAAAATAACGATGCTCTGGCACAACAATATCCAGAGCATCGCTTCTCTTACATTTCGACCTTTTCTCTAAGGTTTTTTCGTAAAATTTTTCCTGTTGTATTCTTCGGAAGTTCCTCTAAAAACACTATTTTAGTCGGAACTTTATATTTTGCCAAGTGACTTTCGCAAAACTCATGTAGTGCTTCTTCTGTTAGTGAAGGGTCGTTTGCTACGACAAAGCTGATAACCGCTTCCCCTGAATCTGGATCTGGCATACCAACAACGGCTACTTCTGAAATACTAGGATGTTCGTACAATACTTCCTCCACTTCACGTGGATAAACATTATAGCCACCAACTAAAATCAGGTCTTTTTTACGATCCACGATGTAAAAGTAACCCTCATCATCCATTCGTGCCATATCCCCAGTGTAAAGCCAACCATCCTTTAATGTAACAGCCGTTTCTTCAGGCATTTTATAGTAACCTTTCATCACGTTAGGGCCTTGAACAACTAACTCACCAACTTCCCCAACTTCCACTTCTTCGCCAAATTCATCAACTACCTTATTTTCAACATTTATAATATTTTTCCCAATTGACCCAGGCTTTCTTGGCTGATCTAATGGATTAAAACACGTAACTGGAGATGCTTCAGATAATCCGTATCCTTCTGAAACAACAACATTAAATTCTTTTTCAAATTCTTTTAATAAAGCAACTGGCATTGCTGAACCGCCGGAAATACATAAACGAATCCCTTCTAGATCTACATTGCTTCCTTTGGCCTTCATTCCTTGTGCGGTTTGAAGCAAATAATTATACATTGTTGGTACACCAGCAAAGATCGTTGGTTGATGCTCTTTCGTAATTTGGAACACTTCTTGAGGTGAAAATTTCGGCATAATAATTACTGTTCCACCATTCATGAGCGGTGCATTTAATGCAACTGTTAAACAAAAGACATGAAACATTGGTAATGCTGCAATAACGCGATCCTCACCATTAATCGTTAAATAATCTGCTACATCCTTTGCATTGGAATAGAGGTTTTTATGGGTCAACATCGCACCCTTAGGCTTTCCAGTGGTTCCAGACGTGTATAATACAATCGCCATATCGTCCTCATCAAGTTCTGGTGCGGAGAATTCAAAGCTTCCTTCTTCAATTAATTGTGTAAACGATTTCAATTTTGTTGACAGCGGGCTACCTTCAAGCGTTATCTCCGGGTTCGTTTCACAAGATATGTAATGTGTGACATCTGGTAATTTATCAGCTATTGCCGCAAACTTGTCCAGTAATACATCCATTGTAATGACCGCTTTCACGTCACCGTTTTTTAAAATATAGGATAGTTCATGTGGGGTGTACAACGGATTTATCGGAATAACAACAGCACCAAGGCGAAGTGCACCATACAACCCAATAACATAATATGGACTGTTGCCTACTACGAGCGCAATATGATCACCTTTTCGATATCCTAACTCATGTAAACGAGAAGCAAATTTTGCCACCGCCCCCTCTAGTTCCTGGTAGCTTGTTTTGTTGTCTTGAAATACAAATGCCGTTTTCTTTGGATGATTTTTTGCTGTAATTGCCAATTGATCACTTAAATTCACTTTTAAGCCTCCTCAATAACTATGAATGAGTAATCATTCATTATATGCGATAAAATTCATATTAATTATAAAATACAGACAACATTTTTTCAAGTGTAAGCGATCCCAGTCGATGGTAAAAGTTCATGAAAAGGCCTGTCCTCCCGATTCGGAAAGACAGGCCTTTGGTAAACTTAATACAGCAAATTAATAAAGTCTTCTTTTGTTATTTTTCCAAGATAGTGTGGTACATCAACATCAGCTAAGGCTTCTTCGATCGCCTTCCGTTCATGACGAACACCGATTAATTTCTTTTCTACTTCTGATACCTCACCGATACCGAAGAAATCACCATAAATTTTACAGTTCTCAATAATGCCCTTTTTGACATCTAAACGGATATCGACCAGCCCAGCAGGAAATTTATGTGAAGCTTGAACGTTAAATGATGGTGATTTACCAAAGTTCCAATCCCAATTTTGATAACGTTCTTTGGAAATTTGATAAACATTTTCCCAGTCTTCTTCCGTTAATTCATATCGAGGAACATCTTTAACATCTTCTACATCAAAAATGTACCTTAGAATCAGCTCTTTAAATTCATCCATGGTAATTTTTTCATCAAGAAACTCAGAAATATTGGCAACACGACTGCGAATCGATTTAATCCCTTTTGACTCAATTTTTTCTTGCTTAACATTTAATGCAGAAACAACATTTTCAATTTCTGAGTCAAGCATTAACGTGCCATGGCTGAACATGCGCCCCTTTGTTGAGAACATGGCGTTACCGGAAATTTTACGTCCATCAGCTGCAAGGTCATTTCTCCCTTTTAACTCTGCTGGAACACCAATCTTATTCAGTGCTTCTACTACCGGTTGCGTAAATTTTGCAAAGTTTTGGAAGCTATCCCCATCATCTTTTGTAATAAAACTGAAATTCAAATTCCCTTCATCATGGTAAACTGCTCCACCGCCGGATAAGCGACGAACTACTTTTATACCATTTTCGTCAACATAATTGGTGTTGATTTCTTCAACTGTGTTTTGGTTTCGACCAATGATAATTGATGGACTATTAATATAAAAGAGTAAATATGTATCTTTTTCCCCGAAGTTTTGCAAAATATATTCCTCTAACGCCAAGTTGATACTTGCGTCTGTAATCCCTTTATTGTCGATAAATTTCATTGCTTAAACCCTCCCGCAAATATTTGTCCAAATCTATTGTAATCCAATTTTGACGGGCAATCAAAAGATAGATACGCGCTATTTTTTCCAAACGAGTCCTTCATCGGCCAACTGGATGGTACCGTTATAATATTGTTTGGCTTCACGTACTAATTCTGTTACATCTCCATAGTGTGGCAAATGGCTCAACATCAGTTCACCAACACCAGCTTCATTGGCGATTGTGGCCCCATCCTTGCTATTCATATGACCAGCATTTGAACCATCTTGATCGGCATAGAAGTTACAATCAGTAATCAACAAATCAGCACCATTGGCAAAATCGCTCCATGCCTCTTTATACGTCGTGTCCGCGGTATAAACGATTACATTTTCACCATCCGTGATTCGCATACCATAACACGGAACAGGGTGGTCTGTTTTAAAAAATGTAATGGAAAACGGCCCTACCTTAAGCTCTTTATTTGGATCATAAGCAATGCCTTCCGTACATTCATGTGTTAATGATGCAAATCCTTGCTGATCCTCCATATGCCCATAAATTGGTAAAATCTCCTTTGCTTCACGCAAATACGACTGGACAAGCCATGCATATTGCAACACACCAATATCTGCTACATGATCATGATGATAATGGGATAACACCACCGCATCAAGATCCATCACATTTTTGTAATTTTGCAGTTTAGCTAAGGAACCACTTCCAGCATCAATTAATAATGTAAAATCATCTTTTTCCACCATATAAGCGGATGTCGCACCATTTGCTGCAGGGTATCCACCCCAAAAACCTAAAACAGTTAATTTCATTAAAAACACCTCAATTTAAAATTTGTTGTAACACACTATTGACAGCCTGCATACTGTTATAATACAATACAGTTACTAATACAAAGGAGGATGAACATGGAAAACATCGTTGAATTTTATAAAAACTTACCAAAGAAGAAATGCCAACAATGTGGTGGCGATATCAACGAAAAGGCAGATTGCTATGGCAACATCTGTGACGAATGTGATCATCCAGCACGCTAGTATTAAATAATCGCAATAATAAACAAATCGTGTACGACACACTGTACTATAACATTATAACCATTCCTACTGAGCAGCTATCCATTTAGCTGTTTATTTTTTTGTACTAAATTCTTATAAAAACTCGGCAGTTACCTCGACTTTAACAGATACAGGCTTATTCTTATACTTTAGTCCTATGGAATTTTATACTTTCATTAAAATGTGAAAAATCATACCATTCATGCAAATTTTGTATTATACTATTAATTAGGGTATCGAAATAATAGAATTGGAAGGGGAAACGAATATGACAACAACAACTAGCGCAAAAAGATTGCAACGATCTGAAGTTTCGATTGAGCAGACATGGGATTTAAGCGATTTATTTTCATCGGAAAAGACTTGGGAAGACGAATTAACAGCTATCCAATCAGATATTCATAACGTTACCAACTACAAGGGCAAATTAGGAACCGATGCTGATACATTGTTTAACGGACTTACAACACTTGAAAACATGGAAAAAAGGATCATACGTGTGGCAACATATGCTAACTTACGTGCAAGCGCTGATGGATCCAATCCGGAAAATCAAGCTAATTCCGCAAAAGTTTCGTCCATGTTAGCAACAATTGGCGCTGAATTATCATTTTTTGATTCCGAATTATTAACGTTACCAAAAGCAACAATTGAACAATTTATGCAGGAAAAAACAGAACTGAAAACATTTGAGAAAAAGTTAACGGATTTGCAAGAAAAAAAACCATATACCCTTGCACCCGAAATTGAAGAAACCTTAGCAGCTCTTAGCGAGGTTCATGATGCACCATATATGATTTATCAACGCAGCAAATCATCCGATATGGAGTTTGCCTCCATACAGGATGAAGATGGAAACGAACTTCCAATGTCGGCTGCACTTTATGAAGATCGTTATGAATTTACCGCTGATACGGGTGTTCGCAGGCAGGCCTACCAATCATTCACCAATACGTTGAATCAATACAAAAATACATATGCAGCAACATATGCTACCGAAGTTACAAGGCAAGTAACCATGTCACGGTTACGCGGATATGAATCAGTGACCGATATGCTTTTACACGGGCAACAGGTCACCCAAGAAATGTATCATAACCAGTTAGATGTCATTCAAAAGGAATTAGCGCCACATATGCGCAAATTCGCCAAATTAAAGCAACAGGATCTTGGTTTGGAAGAAATGCGTTATTGTGATTTAAAGGCACCACTAGATCCAGAATTTAACCCAAAAACAACTTATGAAGAAGCTACATCGACAATTGTTGAGGCACTAAAAGTCATGGGTCCTGAATATAGCGAAATCATAAAAAAAGGTATCAATGATCGTTGGGTCGATCGTTCCGATAACGTTGGAAAAGCGAATGGTGCATTTTGCTCAAGTCCATACGGTGTACATCCATATATTTTAGTAACATGGACAGACATGATGCGTGGCACATTTATATTAGCACATGAATTAGGACATGCTGGTCATTTTTACCTTGCCGGGAAAAACCAATCGCTCGTTAATACACGCCCATCAACTTATTTTGTTGAAGCACCATCAACTTTGAATGAATTACTACTTGCCAATCACTTAATCGAGAAGTCAGATGACAAACGGATGAAACGTTGGGTAATCAGCCAGCTACTTGGTACCTACTATCATAATTTTGTTACCCATTTACTAGAAGGAGAGTTTCAACGTCGCATTTATGCTCTTGCTGAAGCTGGCACACCATTAACTGCAAGTGTTTTATGCCAACAAAAGAAAGAAACAATCGAAAACTTTTGGGGTGATACAGTTAAGGTTGATGAAGGTGCAGGCTTAACTTGGATGCGCCAGCAACACTATTACATGGGACTGTATCCATACACCTATTCAGCCGGGTTAACTGTTTCTACTGCAATGGCACAGATGATTCAAGAGGAAGGAAAACCTGCTGTTGATCGCTGGTTAAACGTTCTAAAATTAGGCGGAACCATGAAACCACTTGATTTAATCAAACAAGCTGGTGTCGATATGTCTAAGCCCGATGCAATTAGAAATGCAGTCGCATATGTTGGAAATCTTGTGGATGAATTAGAAAAAAGTTTTGACTGAGTAGTAAAATGAAGTTGTCCCATTTAATGAAGGTGATTTCCTTTATTAGGTGGGATTTTTTTGGGGAAGATGTTCTTCGGTCATGGGTTGATGTTCCCGCTCTCGGGTTGATGTTTCCTCGCTCGGGCTGATGTTTCTCCATTCGGGTTGATGTTTTCTCCCTGGGGTCGATGTTTTCTCCCTGGGGTCGATGTTTCTCTGCTCGGGTCGATGTTTCCTCGCTCGGGTTGATGTTTTCTCCCTGGGGTTGATGTTTCCCTGCTCGGGCTGATGTTTCTCCATTCGGGTTGATGTTTTCTCCCTGGGGTCGATGTTTTCTCCCTGGGGTTGATGTTTCCTCGCTCGGGCTGATGTTTCTCCATTCGGGTTGATGTTTTCTCCCTGGGGTCGATGTTTTCTCCCTGGGGTTGATGTTTCTCTGCTCGGGTTGATGTTCCCGCTCTCGGGTTGATGTTTTCTCCGTGGGGTTGATGTTTCCTCGCTCCCGCCGATGTTCCTGCTCTCAGGCAACATAAAAAAACAGCAGCACCTAAAAAGTGCTGCTGCCTCTTATTTCAAAAATGTTAACACATCTGCAACTGCTTTTTCACCTTGTTCGATACAATCAGGCACACCGATACCTTCATAAGAGCTACCAGTTAAAAATACTCCAGGCAATTGCTCGTTCGCTTGATCACGAATTTCAGCGATTCGTTCTTTATGCCCTACTGTGTACTGTGGCATTGCATTTTTCCATCTTGAAATAACACTGAACTCAGGTTCTTGCGTTATATTCATTGTTTTGTTCAAATCATTTAGAACAATATCAACGATTTCCTCATCCGATAAATCTACTACTGACTGATCGTTCGGTCTACCAACATAACAGCGCAATAAAACTTTTCCATCTGGTGTTGATGATGGCCACTTTTTGTGTGTCCATGTACAGGCAGTAATTCGAAAGTCGCTATTTCGCGATACAACGAATCCAGTTCCATCAATATCTTTCTTAATTGCTGATTTATCAAAAGCTAACGCGACATTTGCGACAGAGGTTGCTGGGATATCATTAAATATCTTAAAGAAATCATATTGACTAAACATTTTTGGTACCGTATAATGCGGTGTCGCCATTACAACAGCGTCAGCTTTGCATACTTCTCCATTGCTAAGCAACACGTGATAGCCATGATCTTTCTTTTCAATATGATCCACTGCCGTATTCAGTGAAACGATATCGCCCAACTGTGATTGAAGTTCTTCAATCAATGTCTCAAATCCACCATCAAACGATAAAAACATTCCTTGCTTTTTCTTCTTTTTCTTAGTTGGTTTAGGGGATGTTTCCCGTAACCCTTTAATCAAGCTACCATACTGTTGCTCCAGCTGATAAAAGTTAGGGAATGTTGCCATCAAACTCATGTCATCTATATCCCCAGCATAAATACCTGATAATAGTGGTTCAATCACATTCTCTAATAACTCATTCCCAAACCGGTGCCGGAAAAATTGACCAAGTGATTGATCGCCTTGTTCCTTCCCTTTTGGCAATGTGTAGTCCAAGCTAGCACGCATTTTCCCTTTCCAGGAAAACATTCCAGATAGAAGAAACGGACGGATTTGTGTTGGGATCCCCATATTAAAACCGCTTGGCATTTTATGAAGCTTATTCCCTATTAATATATAGGATTGACCTGTTCCATTTCGTACAAGTTTATCACTAATTCCCAGGTTCTCAACAAGTTTTACTGCAGGTTTTTTTCGTTCTAAAAACGAGTCTGGACCTTGTTCAATTGTAAAGCCATCACGTCTATATGTTTTAATTTTTCCACCTAATCGATGACTTGCTTCTACTAACTTCACATCATATGGTAATTTATTTGCTTCAATTTCTTTTTGCAAATAATAAGCCGCGGTTAACCCTGTAATGCCGCCACCGACAATCACGATTTGTTTACGATCGCTCATTCCGCTTCACTTCTTACTTTTTTCTTCACAACATTAGCTAGTGTATCGATAAATTTCGGATGCGCATTTGGCATTTCCGGACGATAGTAGTTTGCACCTAATTCTTCACAGACTACTTTGCACTCATAATCATTATCATATAAGACTTCCAAATGATTGGCGATAAATCCTACAGGTGCGTAAACAAAAGTACGATACCCTTTTTGTTCGTAAAGTTCTCTTGTTAGATCTTGAACATCTGGTCCAAGCCAAGGATCAGGTGTGTTTCCTTCACTTTGCCAGCCGATTTCATAATTATTTATCCCTGTACGTTCTGAGATTAATTTAGCTGTTTCTTTTAATTGATCTGGGTATGGATCACCATTTTGTAAAATTTTCTCTGGTAAGCTATGAGCAGAAACAACCAAAACAGCATTTTCTTTTTGATCTGCTGGCATCTTGTCATAAACAGCATTAATTTGCATTGCCCAAAAGTCGATAAAGGCAGGTTCGTCATACCAACTTTCCACAGATACAATACTAGGTTTGCCATATTTTTTAGCTGCTTCGTTTGCTCTTGAGTTATATGATTTAACACTAAAAGTTGAATAATGTGGTGCTAAAACAAGTGATACAGCTTCTTCTATTCCATCGTTTGCCATTTGTTCCACTGCATCTTCAATAAATGGTTCGATGTGCTTCAATCCAATATATGCATGAAACTCGTATTCTTCCTGGGATTCATTTAATTTTGTTTCCAGCGCCTTTGCTTGATCCTCGGTGATTTTGGCTAATGGGGAAATACCACCAATTGCTTTATACCGATCTTTTAAATCCTGTAGCATTTCATCCGTTGGTTTTCTTCCGTGACGAATATCGGTATAATATCGTTCAATATCCTCTTCTTTGTACGGTGTTCCATATGCCATAACTAGTAATCCCATTTTCTTTCTTTCCATTTTCTACACCCTTCCTAATCTATATCCCAACTATCCCATATTGGTTACACACGTGAGTACGTTTGAATAAGTTTGGTTAACTTTTTCAGTGTTGCTGGTTCAATATCTGGTGTTACACCATGACCTAAGTTAAAGACATGGCCATTGGCAGTCTTGCCTTCATCTAAAATTGCTTTTGTGCGCTCTTCAATTGTTTGCCAATCAGATAGCAATATTGCTGGATCCAAATTACCTTGTAAAACCTTGGTAACTCCCATTTGTCTTGCTTCTGTAATGGATGTTCGCCAATCTAATCCAATCACATCAACAGGCAAATCATTCCACTCTAATAGCAAATGCCTTGCACCTACACCAAATAAAATTAATGGGACATTTTCCTGTTTTAGCTCTGTAAAAATCCGCTGCATCACTGGTTTGATATATTTTCGATAATCAGCTGCATTTAGTGCACCTACCCACGAATCAAAAATCTGAATCGCTCTTGCACCTGCGTGGATTTGTGCTTTTACATACGCGATAATCATATCAGCCAACTTATCCATCAGCGGAAACCAAACATCAGGGCTTTTATACATAAATGCCTTCGTCTTATTATAATTTTTTGATGGGCCACCTTCAATCATGTAGCTTGCTAGCGTAAATGGTGCACCACTAAAACCAATTAACGGGACGCTTAGTTGTTCTTCCGTAAGCAAACGAATCGTGTCCAATACATATGGCACATCCGCTTCAGGGTTGATCGCACCCAATTTTTCGACATCCTGAAAATTTCGGATTGGATTGTGAATAACTGGTCCCACGTTCTTTTTTATCTCGACATCGATACCAATCGCTGGAAGTGGTGACATGATGTCTTTGTACAAGATAGCCGCATCTGTATGATAATGTTCGACAGGCAGGCGTGTTACATAGGCACATAATTCAGGCTGATGGGTAATTTCAAATAACGAGTATTTTTCCTTTAGTTCACGGTATTCTTTTTGGGACCTACCAGCTTGCCGCATATACCAGGCCGGTGTATAATCCGTTTTTTCACCTTGATATGCTCTAATTATCGTGTCATTCATTTGTTTTGACATTTTATTCATCCTTTTCACATCTTTTGCTTGTAAATGACAGAAATTATTCCAATTACACATTGTGACTTATTGAACATCTAGCATTTACTATAGCGATTTCCAATCTTTCTGTATAGCGAAGCACGTTAATTGTCATTAATTTGTCTCAATTATAAGGTCAGTTCAACTGTGTTCGATTTTTTTCCTTCGACTTTTGTTAGCGGATCATATGGGACCACATAATAACGTTCGGATCGAAGTAAGGACATATTATCAATAATGAATTCATTCCCATCCTTCACAACTCCGATTCGTTTATCAATCCCTTCCTCATTTTCCTGGTAAATATGGTAAACAACCCGGTCGTCCTCAGCATCAGACCACGATAATCTACCTTTCACAAGCGAAAGACCACCAAACGTATAATCTGCCTTAGCAGTAATAGATTCTGGCAAATTAATTGGCCTTGGTACATCCTCCACATTGTCCGGTTGCTTAAAAGTTGTTTGTAATGATACTTGCTTATCTAATTCGCTTAATATCTTTTTTGTCAGTTCTGTGGGATATTCACTACCGCCAGTTAGATAATGATTTGCATCTGACTTATCATATCCCATCCATAATGCACTAACATATTGTGGTGTATACCCAACAAACCAAGCATCTTTATTTTTACCTTCAACATATGGGTGTTGCGTCGAACCAGTCTTTCCGGCTAGCGCATTTGCATATTCACCCTTACTTGCCGTTCCATTAGCAACAGTTTCCTGTAAGATCTCAGTTATATTCCACGCAACTTGTCTGTTAAATACCGTTTTTCCAGAAGGCTCTGCTTGAAAAATCAAATCATTTTCCTGATTGTAAATTCGGTCAATCGAATTCGTTTCGATTATTTTTCCATCATGTGCAAAGGTGCGATAGCTTTTCACCATATCAAGTGGCGTCAAACCCTGTTCCAACCCACCAAGTGCAATAGCTAAACCATCATCCGGTAGCGTAATATCCATTTTTTCCAAATAATCTTTTGCATACGGTATACCAATTTGATCAAGTAGCCAGACAGCAGGAGCATTTTTTGATTCAACAAGCGCTTCATATATCGACACCGCTCCATCATATTGATCATCATAATTCGTTGCAGTATACCCGTTACGTTCGATTTTTTGATCGGGTATCAAGGAATATGGTTGATAGTTACCTTTCATCATCGCCGGTGCATATACTGCAATTGGCTTCATTGTGGAACCGGGTTGACGTTTAACTGTCACGCGATTAAGTTCTCCTAATTGATAATCCCTACCACCAATCGCTGCGACAATTTCCCCATTACTTTGATCCATCATGACAAAAGCACCTTGTACACCTGTCGTATTTCCCGGGAAATAGTCATCGTTTTTAAATTGTTCATAGGCAATTTGTTGGACTGCCTCGTCCATATTCACCACAATTCGATAGCCACCACGCTTTAATTCATTGATTGACAGTTGATACTCTTCTGCGGCTTCTTTCATTACTAAGTCAACATAGCTGTCAACAGACGGATTTTCTGTTTGTTTTTTCACATTCAAGCCTAATGTTTTCCCTTGCTCTTGAACACGTTTCTTCGTTGACATCATACCTGCATCATCCATTGCTTTTAATACGATATTTCTTCGTGTTAATGCCTTTTCTGGATGGTCAATCGGGGAATAACCATTCGGCGCTTTTGCCATTCCAGCTAAAAGTGCGCCTTCTGATACAGACAACTCTGTAGCTGGTTTAGAAAAAAACAATTGTGATGCTGTTTCAATTCCATAGACACCACGACCGAAATACATTTGATTCAAATATAATTCCAGTATTTTTTCTTTTGAAAAATTGCGTTCTAAGTATATTGCTGCCATGACTTCTTTTGTTTTACGCATCCATGTTTTGTCATTGGATAAGAACAAATTTTTGGACACTTGCTGGGTTATCGTGCTCGCACCTTCAACCTTACTCATTGCGATAATATCTTTAAATACAGCCCGAAATGCTGATTTAAAATCGACACCAGCATGCTCGTAAAATCTTCTGTCCTCGATAGCGATAAACGCATTTTCCACATGATCAGGTACATCTTCAATTGCTATCAAATTTCTGTTTTCATGATATAATGAAGCTATAACTTCCCCTTCTTGTGTCTCAATTGTTGTCGTCGAATCCAACAGCAAATCTTGTTCATCGACAACTAGGCTTCCACCGAATAAAATAACTAGGTAGCCAAGTAATCCAAAAAATAAAATAAATCCAACAATGAAAGTTGGCCACTTTATATGATTCGGTATTGCTTTCAGCCGTTTCATTACCGTGTTATTCTTACTGTTCATAGTTCACCCCTAAAATGATTGCATCACGCAATCGCTTTGTATAGTATACGACATATTTCAACAAACCGAAAGTAATAATACTTACTATTAGATAATAATTATTATAATTATATAGGAGATTAATCACCAATTGTAAAGGGTATAATGTGGACGAAACATTTTTTGAGAGGAGAATGTAACATGAATGCTTATATGACAAATGGAACGTATGACTTTTTAACAAAACTACAGGAAAAATATCCGAAGATCAACTTCTTTTATATGTCCAGTGGTTCAAGTACGCTTGCTTATTACGAAGGACAGCAGAAGGATGTTTTTGCTGCCGGCAGGGAATATGAAGCTATCGAAACTAACGGAGAGGTCAAACAAAGCGGATTCATTGTGATGAACAATATTCCGGTAACTGATGATGGAACTGCCATGTTTGAGGAACGTTTTAAACAGCGGCAAAGTGAACTTAACAAAATGCCTGGTTTCCAAGCATTTCGTCTATTAAGGCCTAAAAAAGGAAACACATATGTTGTTTTAACACAATGGGCATCAGAGAACGACTTCAATAACTGGAAAAACTCCGATTCATTTAAAAAACAGCACCAAGCTGGGCCTACAAAACCACCTGCATTTTTTGCAGATAAACCATTTATTACGAGTTATCATATGATTGATCCTAATAAAAACTAGTTGATAGTTATGAATAAAAAACAAAAATGGCTTCACATATAACTGTGCAGCCGTTTTTTATTCTAATTATTTTTCAAACTCAACGTATCAACTTATTCCGATGCACATAAACTGCTGCCTGTGTGCGGTCGTTGACAGCTAATTTTCCCAATATGTTGCTGACGTGCGTTTTGACTGTTTTCGTACCAATATACAATTTTTCACTAATTTCCTGATTGGTCATTCCATTTCCGATACAAAGAAGTACCTCCAATTCCCTATCTGTCAGATCTTCGTGAGGCTTTTTTGCTGCCGAACGAAAAGTTGTCATCATCTTGCTGGCAACTTTTGATTCGATCACTGTTTCACCCTTGGCCGCCTTTTTGATTGCTTTTGTAATCTCCTCGGCTGACGAAGTTTTTAAAATATAACTGAATGCGCCTGCTTCAATCGCTGGGAAAACCTGCTCATCGTCATAATAGCTTGTGAGAATAATAATCTTACAATCAGGTAATTCATCCATAATTTGTTGTGTTGCTTCAATACCCGTACCATTTTCCATGATTAAATCCATTAAGACAACATCCGGCTTTTCCTCCAAGACGATCCTTGCCCCTTCATTCCCACTTGCTGCCTCACCGATCACTTCAAGCGCATCATCTGTTCGTAAATAAGCGATAATTCCTTTACGGACAATTTCATGATCATCAACAACTACTACTCGAATCATACTACTTCCTCCTTCTTAACAAGGAATACGGATATCAATATAAGTACCTTCTCCCTCGTTTGACCGTACAACAAACGTACCACCTAATTCCTCAGCACGTTCCTTCATGGTTTTTAATCCGTATGACGTCTTTCGATCCGTATCCTGCTCAATAGTAAAACCAGTGCCATTGTCACCGATATGCAAAAATAATTCATTTTCCCTCTTGTTCAACTGTAAGGTAACCTCAGTCGCATTCGCATGTCGCAATATGTTTGAGATTGATTCTTGAATAATTCGAAACACATGCTCTTCCGTTGTTTCGGATAATGTCAGGTCATCATCTATGAACAGACGGAAATCAATGGTGCTTTTTTGCTTCAACTCGTTAATTAGTTTTTTCACACCTGTGGAAAGAGCTTCTCCTGATAAATGTACAGGACGAAGGTGTAACAATAATGCCCGCATTTCTGTTTGTGCTTTTAATGCTGCAGTCGCTACCTCCTGCATCTGTTCTTTAGCAATTTCCGGCTTTTTCTCCATTTGCCTTACCGCTGCTTCTGACATCATCGTCAGCGCAAATAATTGCTGGCTAACAGCATCATGAAGGTCGCGTGCTAATCGTTGACGCTCTTCAATCACTGCAGCTTTATGTGCTGATTTTGCAAAATCTGCCTTTTCATCGGCCATTCGCTGCAAGGATTTTACTTGGTTTTGCAATTTTTCGCCTAACGCATTCAGTTCATTAGCGATTCTCGTAATTTCGTCTCCTTCATTAAAGTAGATCATTCGTGAACTATAGTTTCCGTTAGCAAATTGCGTAATCAAAACAGATAGATAATCGACACGTTCCTTTATATCACTGCTAGATTTAAATCCGGCATAAAAGGAAATAATAATACCTAAAAAAATGTACAATAATACATAAACAAAAATACTTGTTGCATTTAACCAAGCTGGTGCAAATAATACATATATCGACAATAATAACGATAAAAGTGTAACCGTTGTTAAAAATAAACCATATAAATGGGAGCGAATATAACTAAAGCGTATGCTGCTAAGCCGTTTAATCATGATTTCTCCCCCTTTTACACCACATCAACACGGATGGATCCTGCTTTTAACTTTAACTTAATATCTAACTTGCGGATTGCCGTTTCATAATTCGTTGACTCATACAAAATGCTGCGGTTCATTCCATCAGCTGTCTGGTCAAGGATGTTAATTTCCCCGGCTTTCACTGATGCGTCAACACGAAATGCGACATGTTCCGGTAACAAAATTTGTACATCACCAGCCCAACTGTTGATGGTAATCGGAATCTCTTTTTCAGGAATAAACGCTTTGGAAAAGTCAATATAATAATCTCCCGCCGCATTCCATAAATCCATTGGTTCTACTTTCCAATTTTGTTTCTTAAATTCATAATCACCAATTGAAAATCGATGTGTCCGCTTATTATAAGTTTCTTTCTTATCATCTTTCACGTGAACATGAGGCCTATGTTTCCTTCTTGGCTTAATAATACTGTAACCAATATAAATAATTAATAATGGCCAAAGCTTTATAATGTCGGAAAATGTAAAATCAATAATTGCTAATTCACCTAAAAGTAAGAGACCGCCAAAGATAACGAATAAAGAACCAAAAATCCAGCTGCCTCCTTTATATTTGAAGTCATCGATAAACAACTTCAAGCCAAGCAGAAGTAAAATCAGCGGAATAATTAAATTCCAGTAATCGTTAATCTGAAAATCGATGATCCCGATATTTGCTAAAACCAAAGCTGCACCAAGTATAATTAGTCCAACTGCCAATATATATCGAAACATAACACCCCTCCTTTATTGATCTTTTCGTAACCAATGTTGTTATCTAACCCTAAGCCGGAATATCTTTATCCTATCACATCATATAAAAATGAATAACGATCTATAGTTTAATTTCATCTCCGTCTCAAGTCGGAGTTATTCAAGAACGGAGCCTTAGTACATATTCATAAACCTTAATCCATAAAAATAAGAAAATAAAACCAAATACAAATCCTGCTAATACATCAGTCAAATAATGTACGCGGATCATGTAGCGACTAATTCCAATTGCGAAAATAAGAATAGTTCCACTAATTTGCATGATGAGAACGGTTTTTGCTGTCTTCAGTTTGTGCGTCATAAAATAAATCAACAACCCATAACACACCATCGAAATCATCGCGTGTCCGGATGGAAAACTATATCCTTCAGCATCAGCCGCTGCAAAAATACGTGGACGTTCTCTTGCAACACTTACTTTTATGCCAATATTTATAACGTAGCTAAGCAGAATACCGCCAACAAACATGAAACAGACAAACCAATTACGATAAATCCACCATAATAGGGCACCTGCAAATATGGTGAACGGCATCAGAAAACTGCTTGATCCTAGTTCTGTCAGCCAACGAAATAAAAAATATAAATTCGTTTCATCTAATGCTTCCACAAAATCCCTTGTCCATTGATCAACAAATGGGACTACACCATTTTTAATTTTCACTACCCATAGTAATGATGTGAATAACAAGAGCATGAATAGAAGAAGATAGAAATAGCGTCTTTTATAGGACATAACCCGAAACCTCCTAATTCCCATCATACTTTAAAATAGATGTTTAGACTATGTCATTTCGGGAATCCACATTATATAAATAAAATACTTACGTAAGGTTGGGATAAATAATGAATGAGGATTTAAAACAACTGATTGACGGATTAAATGTAGACTTATCACATGAATATGGTGCAGCAATACAATACACGTATAGTGCATCAGTCGTATCAGGATTATACCGGTCTGCTCTAAAACCATTCTTTGAAAGTGAAATCAACGATGAAATGGGACATGCTGCATACTTGTCGGAAAAAATCAGTGCACTGGGCGGAACACCAACAACAAAATCTGCTGAAGTTGAACAGCCAACTGAAGTGAAGGCCTTGCTAGAAGCAACATTAAAAGCAGAGAGTGCCACAATTGATCGCTATGAACAGCGTAAACAACAAGCTGCTGATCTAGGTTATACGGAACTTGTAGTGAAACTTGAGGATCTAATAGCTGATGAAACACATCATAAAGAAGAAGTGGAACGCTTACTTGCTGATCCAAGATTTTCTTAAGACATACTTTTCCCCTTTTATGGATAGCTGTTATTACAAGGCTATCCTTTTTCCTTTGCTTTTTCGCTTCAAAAAAGTGCTATAATATTAGCAAGTCTAAATATTGGGGGAATTATGGTCATGTTAGAAAAAATACATAAAGCAATTGACGATCTTTACCCGGAAATGGTAGAGACACGAAGATATTTGCATCAACATCCTGAGTTATCCTTCCAAGAAACAAAAACTGCAACATTCATAGCAAATTTTTATAAAGAATTAGGGATTCCTTACCAAGCTAACGTTGGCGGCAATGGTGTTATTGCTACATTAAAAGGTGGCAAACCCGGTAAAACAATTGCATTAAGAGCTGATTTCGATGCACTACCGATTCAAGAAGAAAATGATGTACCCTATAAATCAACTGTTGATGGTGTAATGCATGCATGTGGACATGATGGCCATACAGCTACATTATTAGCACTTGCTAAGGCTGTTCTACCTTTTCAACAAGACATTCCTGGTACAATTATCTTTTTACACCAGTTTGCTGAGGAATATGCACCAGGTGGGGCAAAACCAATGATAGAAGCAGGAGCACTAAACGGTGTTGACGCCGTTTTCGGTACACACTTATGGGCAACGACACCACTTGGCGTTCTGCAAACATCTAAAAGTACCTTTATGGCTGGTGCCGATCGCTTTGAAATAACGATCCAAGGAAAAGGCGGACACGGTGGTTATCCACACGAAACAAATGATGCGATCGTAATTGGCACACAACTTATTTCGCAGCTCCAACAAATCGTTTCAAGACGAATAGATCCTTTGGGAACTGCTGTCGTCACAGTTGGTATATTTGAAGCAGGTAGTGCCTTTAATATCATCGCTGATAAGGCAAGGTTGGTCGGCACAGTTCGCCACATTGATGCGGTTATTCAGGAACAAATTATTACGGAAATAGAAAAGATTACCAAAGGAGTTTGTGTAGCACATGATGCTTCTTTTACACTAAATTATGAAAAAGGTTACCCACCATTAGTGAATCACGAAAAAGAAGCGGGATTCGTTATTGAAGCAAGCAAACAAATTAGTGAAATTAACCAAAGTGAATATGTGTTACCCGTTATGGGTGGCGAAGATTTCGCGTATTATATGCAGGAACGACCCGGTGCTTATTTCTTTACCGGAGCTAAAAAAGAAAGCAACCCATATCCACATCATCATCCAAAGTTTGATATTGATGAACGGGCATTACCAATTGCAGCGAAGACATTAATCGAAGTATATTTTAACTACCAGCGACAAAGTTAGACTAAAAAGAGGTTATCACAGGTGAAAATACCTAAGATAACCTCTTTTTTACATTAATACAAGCTGCGGATAGCAACTAACATCGCGAAAACAGCCTACGTTAATTTCTGTTTTACATATCCGTTAATAAACAGGTAATTAAACAATAATCCCCCTACTAATGTGATTCCAAATCCTTGATAATCGGCAAAGAATAAGAAAATACCAGCATAGATAAATGTCTGAATAAATGTTAGCTGAAACAGCCATTTTAGAACAGCTTGTTGCCTGTACTGCTTAGAAACCGGATAAAGATCAAGCCAAATATTCGTCCGATGATGCTGATACAATGTCATCATCTGAAAACTACTCATATATAAAAATAATAACGCAAAAATGATTTTCATCCAGTCATTTGGCACGAAATAAATGATAAGTCCACCAATTACAATTAAACGCAGATACATTCCTAAATAATCACCACTACGGATGAACGTGATGCGATACAAATAATCAAAGGTGGATTTTTGCTGAAAAGGAACTCGATCAACAAGCGACACAAGCCAATGCCTTTTCTTCACCCGATTTTTCAAGTGTGGAACATCTATAAACATGTTGGCAATCCGGTAAAAAAACTGCATCCGATTACGGTCCTTTTCCACTAATAAATCCCAGACAATACCTGCTTGTTTTCGAGAAACGCGTAAGTCATACAAAAATACACAGATAAACAGAATTGTTGCAATGGACGCAAGGATCATATCGCCGTGAAGGAAGAAATAAAATACTGCACAGTTAAGCAGCAATCGTGCCAAGGTGTCAACCTGTCTGATCCCTGGTTCCCTAATTTTCAACATCCACCAATTTGCTAAAAGATTCCATACTTCAAAAATTAGCACCACAGCAATTGTAATTAAATAAACCTGACCACTGCGTTCTGGATATGATGCAAAATAAAGTGGTCCAAACGCTGCTGCTGTTAGCAAAATTAAGTACAGCTGGATGACAAAGCTATAAATTAATGCATTGCGAAAATAAGCACCCATCTTATGTTCCGCCGCAATTAAGAAAACTAAATCCGGCTCTTGCAGCAATGTTCGAACTGGACTGTAACTTACCAATAGGCCAAGTACAATGCCGATTATCCATGCTGTCGGAAAATTTGCTGGTAAATCGGCTAACCACTGTTGGTAATAATAAGCAAGTGCAGATATAAAAAACAGCATAGCAACCGCTAAATGTTCATTAAATATATATTTTAAGTAACGGCTTGTCTCTTTTAAATGCGCTGAGAACAGTTTTTTAAAAAATGCATGGGAATCAAACATGGCTTTCTTCCTTTGTCAATTGAACATATAAATCATCCAATGTAGCATCAGGCATTTGAAAATCAGTTCGCAATTCAGCAAGTGTCCCAATTGCCCGAATTTTGCCATCATGTAAAATAACAAATCGATCACAATAGCGCTCCGCTGTTGCTAAAATATGGGTTGACATTAAGACACCTGAACCATTTGCCTTCATTTCATCCATTAATTGGAGATATGACTGAATGCCTAGTGGGTCTAAGCCAACAAAAGGTTCATCAACAATGTATAGTGGCGGTTCAATTAAAAATGCGCACATAATCATTACTTTTTGCCGCATGCCTTTGGAAAAATGAACCGGAAACCATTTTAATTTTTTCTCCATACGAAATTCCTTTAAGAGGGGTTGCAATCTCTTTTCAAACAAATCTTCCGGAATATCATAGGCCATTGCTGTTAAGCGAAGATGTTCGTACAATGTTAATTCATCGTATAATATCGGCATTTCAGGTATGTATGCCATTTGATTCCGATAAACTTCCGGATTTTCTTCAAATGTTTTTCCATTGACCGAAACCATCCCTTTTTTAGCCTGCATCAAGCCGATAATATGTTTAATTGTTGTACTCTTTCCGGCACCATTTAACCCGATTAATCCAACGATCTCATTGGGAAAAACATCAAATGAAATGCCATGCAGTACATTTTTATGTGTATAGCCACCATGAAGGTTATCAATATGCAGCAAAGGTTTCACGAAACTTCCTCCTATATCAGTAAGCGCAAGCATGGCAAATCCCGCCCGCGCCAGACGTCAATCGCCTATCTAAAATTTTACCATTTATCATTGCTAAAGCCAAAACAAACTGTGCAAGGAAATTCGACAAAAAAAGAATTTAAATAGATGTGTATAAAAAAGTTAATACCGGCACAAACTAGTTATTGAAGAACGGGGATGGTTCACTACAAAAAATTTTCGTGTGAAAACAAATGAGGTGTTGGTGATGGGAACACTAATATGAATTTGTATATTAACACAAAAATGAGGTGTTGGTGAAAGATATTCTAATGAAATAAAACCCTTCTGCCAGAATTCATCCCAAGGACTTCCTTGAGATGCTGACAAAAAGGTTTTTGTAATCAAGTTATAAGCCAAGCGGCCGATTAACAACATTACTAAAGTCCCCAACGTTAGATCATATCGATATCCTCGTTCTTCAAAAACAGGCTAGCCCCGCCAAGGGCTAGTCCTGTTTGTTTTTGTGGACTTTTAGAACAACCTCTTGTAAAAAGACAGAAAACTTTACATACTTGACCATTCCTATATACAATAAGAGAAACGAAATGAAGGAGGAATTTATGATGCCACATGAAGATTGTATTTTTTGTAAGATCATTAATGGAGAAATTCCCTCAGCAAAAGTGTATGAGGACGATCACGTGTATGCCTTTCTTGATATTAGTCAAGTAACAAAAGGTCACACATTAGTTATACCAAAAACACATACAAAAAACATTTATGAGACACCACCCGAAGTTGCTAAGGAATTATTTGCCCGTATCCCGAAGATTGCCAATGCGATCAAAGAAGTATACCAGCCTATTGGGATGAACCTATTGAACAACAATGAAGCACCAGCTGAACAATCCGTTTTCCACTTACATATTCATATCATCCCACGCTATGGAAAAGGTGATGGTTATAATTTGGGCTGGACAACACATGAAGACGCCTATACACCAGATGACTTGCAACAAATAGCTAAGGAAATTAATGAAGGAATTTAATTGTATTTGAAATTGATGCTTTTTATTTAGTATGTTATTTGATATAATTACAATAAGTTTCTGCAACTGGCGATGAGCGCACAGTTGGGAAGTGAATTAGCATTAGCTGAGAAGAGGAGAGATACAAGTGAATACGAGAGTTTTAGTTATTTTATCATTACTTGTAGGAATTGGTGCAGTACTGCACGCAGTTGTACCAGCAATTTTATTCGGAATGAAGCCTGATATGTTGTTAACAATGATGTTTTTAGGAATTATGTTATTTCCGAAGACTAAATATGTTGTCCTATTAGCAATTGTAACGGGGATATTATCTGCTTTGACAACATTAGTACCAGGTGGGCAAGTAGCTAATATGATTGATAAACCAATCACAGCACTTTTATTTTTTGGCTTGTTCTTATTCATCAGAAATAAAATGAGCGGCAATATTAGTGCCCCTATCTTAACAGCAATTGGCACCATTATTAGTGGATCTATTTTCATAAGTTCCGCACTTTACATTGTTGGATTAATGGATGGCGCGTTTACGGCATTATTTTTAACTATTGTCTTGCCTACTGCTGTGGTAAACACGATCGTCATGATTGTGATTTATCCAGTTGTCCAACGAATCCTAAAAAGAACACATTTAATTACTATTCCGTAATTTATACGAGACTAAATTTTAATAATCCTCTGGCACATGCCTGTCAGAGGGTTTTTTACGAACAAAAGCGTAAGCGCCCGTTAAGCGACGTACGGACTGGACTGAACCGTAGGAGATAAAGGAAACATGCCCCTGCAAAAGGGGTATGCCGGCGTTGGGCGCAAAGCCCGGTTTTAGACGGCCTTCCTTTAGACTCGAACCGATGTTGACTTATCGTACGGAGGTGAGGGAAGTCTCGCTAGGCGCTGGGCGCTGGAGCTGGACGTGGCTTGTCCTGCCCGATAACAAACTAGAGCCAAACATTATCTTTTCTCTCAAAGAATAGATAATAGTTGTAGGACCCCGGAAAATTGGGTCAATCTCCCTTTTTCCTTATACTTTTTTTCAGAAAACCTTTATAATGAATATATACATCACATATTACCTCTATTCATACGTTTACTAATCCGGTGAAAAGAGGAAAACATATTCTAAACTAGTTAATTGAAAGGAGTATCACGTTATGGCTAATGGCAGGTCATTATTATTAGGGTTTGTAGTTGGAGGCGTTGTTAGTGCTACTGCTACACTACTAAGTACACCTTCCTCTGGTAAAGATTTGCGAATCCGTGCAAAACAGCAAGGTGTTGAATGGAAACAGATGATTGCTAATTTAAGACGAGATGGAATGCGATTAAAAGAACAAATTACCTCTACTTCAAAAGAGGGTGCAACATTAGTTAAAGAGTTAACAAAAGAAATGATGGTTTCAGTCCAGGATTGGAAAGAATCAGTTGGGCCACATCAAGAAAATATTCAGCGATACTTAGAACAGATCGAGTCCAGCTTAAAAGACCTAGAGGATAAAATGCAAAATCAGCAAGAAACATATTAAAAATAAGTGGAAACACGATACAAAAATAAGCAATAAAAATGAACGTATTTGTTGAATAACAGTAAAAACGGGTTATCTACTTTAAGATAACCCGTTTTTTAATTACATAGCACATAGTAGGTACTACGTTTTAACTTAAATAAATACCAACGTGTTCCGGTTCAATAAGACTATATTTTTGCACCTTTTAAATATAAACAAGAAAGCTGTCCTGAATTTTACAGGACAGCTTTTTTTATCTTATTATTCAGTTACGCCTTTTGTCCACTCATCTACAAGGTCCTGATTTTCATCAAGAAACTTACTTATAACGTCTGCAGGTTCTTCACCATTATGGATTGGACCCATTAGAGAGTCTAATAGTTCATAGTCAGAAGAAAATTGTTCTAATACTTTGTATGCTGCTGGTGATTTTTCTTCAAAATCTTTGTTGGCAACAATATCAATGTGGTCTCCATCGCCACCATAGATTTCATCAGGATCCTCTAGCATTTTCAGATCCATTTCAGCAAATGCCCAGTGCGGCTTCCAAAGTGGTACGATAATTGGTTCTTCATTTTCCATTTTTGATTGCAATTCGGATAGCATAGCAGCTTCTGAACTTGATGTTAGCTCCCATTTATCTAGGCCATAATTTTTCAATGCCTTTTCGGTGTTTTGCATGATTCCTGCGCCAGGGTCAATACCTACAATTTGCCAGTCAACTGATTCGCCAAGTTCGTCATTGCCCTTCAAATCTTCAATCGAGTTAACGTCTTCCATATATGATGGAACTGTTAATGCTAATGGTGCCTTATCAATAACTTGATTAACATTAACTAAATCATCTTGATACTTTTCCCAATAAGATTGGTGTGTAGCTGGAAGCCAAGCTGCTGCCGTAAAGTCTGCTGAACCATCAGCAACACTTGACCACATTGGGCCTGCTTCAACTTGCTTAAGTTCTACATCATAACCAACTTCTTCAAGTACCTGGCCAATCAATTCAGTACGTGCAACAGCTCCTGCCCACGCAACATATGGTACTGTAAGCTCTTTTTCACCAAGTTCCACACCGTTGTCACTACCACCAGTATTACCGCTGTCGTCATCACTGCTTTCTTCGCTATCTCCACCACCACATGCTGCAAGTGTAATAGCCAGCACAAGCGCTGCTGTTAATCCTAAAAATCGTAACTTCTTAAACATAAGAAATAGTCCCTCCTAAAATTTTTATGATTATATATTAAGGATTTTAGTCCATACAATAGGACTAATATCCTAAATCATACTACTTTTTGTTTACCCCTTGTGTAATACGGTCAAGTAACATTGCCAATATAACTAGGGAAAGTCCACCCTCAAAGCCAGGTCCGATTGCAACCTGTGTTACTGCTCTATATACAACTGTTCCAAGACCTGGTGCCCCTACCATTGAGGCGATTACAACCATCGATAATGAAAGCATAATCGTTTGGTTAATGCCGGCCATGATTGTCGGCATAGCAAGCGGTATCTGAACCTTTTTCAACCTTTGTCCAGTTGTAGAACCAAATGCGTTTGCTGCTTCAATTAGTTCTGCATCAACCTGCCTGATACCGAGGTTTGCCAGCCTGACTGTCGGAGGCATGGAGAAGATAATTGTTGCAATTACCCCAGGTACCATACCTAGGCTGAAGAAGACAACAGCCGGAATCAAGTAGACAAATGCAGGCATCGTCTGCATAAAATCAAGTATAGGTGTAATAACCGACTGAACTGCTGATTTTTGCGACATCCAAATACCAATTGGAATCCCAATAATCATCGAAATCACAACCGAGACAACGACTAGTGATAACGTTTCAATCGTTTCAGTCCAATATCCCAGATTATTAATAAGACCAAGACCAATAAGTGCAAATAGACCGAGTTTCCAGTCTACAATCCACCACGCAAGCAGTGCAATTAGTACAATTAGCACTATCGCTGGCACAAGTCCCAACAGCCAAACAGAATTCTCAGTAATAAATTCAACAACTGCTGAAATTGTGTCAAAAAAGGCTGCTAAATAGGTAGTTAAAAAATCAACTAATGATTGAACCCATTCATCTAATGGAAGTTTTGGAAAAAGTGCACCCTCATTATCCATTTACTTCTTCACCCCCATTTCCATTTAACACTTGACCATTACCAGCAAGTGCACCAATTACAGAACCTCGAACAACAATTCCGACCAATCTTCCCTCGTCATCTAAAACGGATAGCGGGGCCTTGTCATCAGACATTGGTTCAAACATATCAGCTAATAATGTATCCTTTTGCACTGTCGGTATGTCCGGTGTTAAAACATCTTTTAAGCTCTTGTTCTCTTTAGCGGCAATAGCTGCCTGATCTGCTGTTACATAGCCAAGTAATTTCTTCTTCTTATCGACAACATAAATTGTTGAAACACCATAATCTTTCATTAGTTTTAGTGCTACCTTTGCACCTTTATCAACAGCTATACTTTCGGCACGCTTCATGATATGTCCTGCTGTAAGTACCTTTGAAAGGTCAACATCCTCAACGAAGCGTTCAACATAATCGTTGGCCGGATCCATCAAAATCTCTTCAGCTGTACCGACCTGAACGATGGAGCCGTCTTTCATTAATGCAATCCGATCACCGATACGTAATGCCTCATTCAAGTCATGCGTAATAAAGATGATTGTTTTGTTTACTGATTGCTGTAAATCCATTAACTCATCTTGCATGTCCTTACGAATTAATGGATCAAGTGCACTAAATGCTTCATCCATTAATAAGATATCTGGATCATTTGCTAATGCTCTTGCCAAACCGACACGTTGTTGCATACCGCCGGAAAGTTCATTCGGATATTTATCCAGATAACCTCCCAAACCTACTAATTCAAGTGCTTCACGCGCATTTTTTTCGCGTTCCTCTTTATTTACCCCTTGAATCTCCAGTCCGTATTCGGTATTTCGCAGAATCGTCTTATGAGGAAGCAAAGCAAAATTCTGAAAAACCATACTCATCTTTTTTCTGCGCATATTTCGTAGCTGGTCTTTATTCATTCTCGCTACGTTTTCATCACCAAGCCAAATCTCACCTGAAGTTGGTTCGATTAAACGATTAAGCATACGAACAAGTGTTGATTTACCACTTCCAGACAACCCCATAATAACGAAAACTTCGCCATCATTAACCTCGAATGATGCCTGATTAACGCCCACAGTCATTCCAGTTAACTTGAGTATCTCATCTTTAGTTTTATTTTGATCAAGGTATTTGATGGCCTGTTTCGGGCGTTTCCCGAAAATCTTTGTTAAGTTATTAACCTTAATTTTACCCATTTTGTCACCTCACAAATTCTATAATTCTAGTTTTACTTTGAAGAAGTAGTTTTTAAAGTAAACTCGAGCTATCCAAACCTCTAGGCGATGGTGACTACCTAGCTTAACTTATACTAAATCCGTAAAAATTTTAGCTGCATTTAGAATTTTTAGCGCAAAATTTTTATACTTTATTCAGTGCAAGAATAAGGGAAACAGCCGTTGTTTGTTTGCTAAAAACTTTAGTAGATTTTAACCCCAACTAATGAACTGTATTAATGCTATTTCTTTAATAAAGGACAAAAGTCTTAAAACTTTTCTATTAGATCGAAACATGAAACAGCCTAAATAGGATTTTAACTGCCATCGCATCGTCCACTCTTAATACTATATATCTAAACCCTTTCTAATTTCAAACATTAAATTCCGCTGATTTTGTATATTTTTTTCGTACAGTTTATTCTGTACGTACTTTTTATTGAGATTCCTTTTAATTACTCCAATTTCCTCTAATTTTCTATCCAATTACATGTTTTCAATATTTTTCATTTTGTTGTAACCTTTTATATAGCAACGCTTTTAGGAGGATTTTATGTTCGAACAACGAAATGAAGCAATCACAAATAAAATCATCAGTGAGTTTGCCAAAACAATCGAAATGTTTGATTTATCTTCATCTGAAGCGCGTCTGTTCGCTTTTTTATATTTGAGAGAGCATCCCATGACATTGGATGAAATGAGCGAGTCATTAGGAAAAAGCAAAACATCTATGAGTACAAGTGTTAGGAGTTTACTAGACTTGAATCTTGTTACACGTGTGTGGAGAAAAGGGGTACGAAAAGATTTATATCAAGCAAATACACATTTATTTAAATCATTTATGAACGCATCGATAACGAAATGGATTGATGCCACAAACCATCAGCGTGATTCATTGGAGGAATTGGTTGAAAAAGTGAAATCACAACATTCCGACCAGCAAGGGAATAAAGAACTCGTTGCAATTGAAAACCAACTAACTCTAATCATTGAATTCCATCAGCAAATTGAGAAAGCATTCAGGGACATGAAAAATGAGGATACCTAAACCAAATTTGTTTAAGTTATGAAACGCTTGAGCATAATTAATTAAACAGCATGTCCCAAAAGGAACCGTTTCTACTCGTAATTCCCCTCTTTTGGGACACTCCACCCTATAATTCATCACATTCCACAATTCGAATAAATTCATTCATGAGAGAAGGAAAATAGCCTTCTTTTTTTAATGCAAAAATAGTTTTAGTAGGATCTAACTTTTCTGTAAGCATTCCAGCAAAATGGATCAGCAGTGAAGTGAAATCTAAAAATCCCTCCTCTTTTTGTAAGGCAAATTTTTCATTCAATATATCTAATAATTGAAAAAGGTCATGATACTCCTGATAAGTAATATTATTTTCTATGATCAATTTAATAAAGGGATATTGATTAATGTCAATAAGCTTTGATAATAACTGCAAATGAAAGGCTGTCGTATCGTCTTTTTTTAAGTTGTTCAATCGCTATTTCTCCCCCTTTTTATACCAGAAAATGAATGAGTGAAATCAGCCGAAAAAAAAAGAAAAAATTTATGTTAAAAACCTATTGCTTTTTATGTGAAAACATACTATTATTCTTCGTGGACTTACGATGATTTGTTCACGAATGTTAAGCAAGGAGGGGTCAAAAATGAACTGCTGGAAATCAATTAATTTGAAGAAAGAGTTCGGATTAACCCGTATCTATTTTATTTCATTTTTGATCAGTATAATGGCGTTTATTTTCCTTTATGTACCATTATCCATTATCCATGGATCGACAAAAGTTAATGAGGCTGGTATTATTCCATTCGGCATTGCTTTTATCATGCTGCCTATCATACATTCGTTTATGCATATTTTACCACTAATTCTAACCAATAAACGAACAAAAATGAATATTAAATCAAAAAAAATGTTGTTACCAAAATTAACGTACCATCCAATTGCATATTTATCAAAGCCATTATCTTTATTTGTTTCATTAGCACCAACTCTTTTTATTACGATACCAGGCATTGTTGCTAGCTATTTCTTTGTTGATTATTATGTCTATATTTTATTATTTTCGGCCTTTCATATCGGTATATCATTTACTGATTTTTTATACGTTGTTCATATTACAAAAGCACCCAAAAAATCATTTATCGAAAATGAACATGATGGATTTGTCATATTAGTAAAAGCACAAGATTAACAGGATCTGCAACGTGATTGCAGGTCCTGTTTTTTGGAATGGTACTTTTCACATAAATGGTTACTATTTGGGCCGCGAAGTAATACGGGTGGCGGCGTCCATAGCAACAAAGAATTCGAGCACAGCCTCTCTCTGATAAAGCATATCATTTCAACTATGTACCAAAGATGAGTCTTAAAACAACGCTTCTTTTGTTTCGGAAATAGACAATCCACACTGTTCAGGGCGGCTATATTTTGATACAGTTATAAATATGATACTATAATTACATATTTCGTAACATATGCTATGTCTTATTAGGAGGTTTTTCATGTGATTATTGCTTTTGCAGTTTATGCATTATTTATTCTGTTGATATTTAATTCATTAACAAACAGTTTTTGCCTGAAGATGGAAATGAACCAACATAAACAATCCCGTGTTTTTCGAATGATTAATATTATGATTATCGTCTTACTCATCTCTTCTTATGTAAAAGTATTAAATGTGGTTGGTGTGTAAGTAAAGTTTAAAAATCGAACTGCAGGACTATTTTTTTTTTGGACAAAAATGTGGTATATTTATCATTAGCTTTAAAAATCAATGGAAACAATTAGATTAGGAGTGTTCGATTAATGAAAAAACTAGCAATTGCACTTACACTTTCAGCTGGTGTCCTTGGCTTATCTGCCTGTTCAAACGGTGATGATTCGGAAGCTGTCGTTGAAACAGATGCAGGCAATGTAACAAAAGACGAGTTTTACCAAGCCTTAAAAGATGAATACGGTGATGCTGTATTAAATCAGATGGTAACAGAAAAGGTTTTAGAGGATAAATATGACGTGTCAGATAAAGAAATAGATAAAGAAGTAAAAAAAGCAAAAGATCAATTAGGTGATCAATTCGAAATGGCCTTGCAGCAACAAGGAATTAAAGATGAAGATGATTTCCGTAATAAATTGCGCCTCAGTCTCTTACAAGAAGCTGCTGTATCAGAAGACATTAAAATTAGTGATGATGAAATAAAAGAGCGATATGAACGGATGAAAACTGAAATAGAAGCACAACACATTTTGGTTGAAGATGAAAAGACAGCTAAAAAAGTCGAGAAAAAGCTTGATGAAGGTGGAGATTTTGCTAAATTAGCAAAAGAATATTCAACCGATAAGGCAACTGCTGAAAAAGGCGGCGACCTTGGTTACTTCTCAGTTGGTAAAATGGACCCTGCCTTTGAAGATGCTGCATACAGCTTAGAAAAAGGTGAAATTAGTGATCCTGTTAAGTCACAATTCGGTTATCATATCATTAAAGTAACGGACAAGCGTGATAAAGATGAAGACATCGGCAAATTTAAAGATATGAAAGATGATATTCGTCGTGACATTCTAAATCAAAAAATTGATCCACAGAAAGCACAAGATAAAATTTCTGGTCTGCTTGAAGACGCAGATATTAAAGTAGAAGATGAACAATTTGAAGGTCTCTTCAAAACTGCAGACGACCAAAAAGATGATTCGAAAAAAGAAGATAAATAAATGAACAACAAAGGAGGCAAGTGCTTACGATGCACTGCCTCCTTTTTTTAAGACATATTTCGTTGTTGTTTATTTCTTCGTTCTGCTTCCATTCGTTCTATATACACATTTCCTTCACGCTCAATAAATTGGTGTTCCAGTTTTTTTTCGGCACGTATTGCTCGAAAGGCCATATATCCGCTCAAAAAGATAAAAAGAATTATCATAAATACCCACCAAGGCACTCCAGCGATCATTTACTTGTCCCCCTTGTCCATCATCTACCACATGTATATGTACAAAGGAGTGGAATTATTCGTCTTCAAATAAAGGTTTATAAAATTGGCGATTGTCCATAGCAAATAACCGCTCGGTAAATTCACCAGGTTTAACTTTCGATAGGGATCGATTTAGCATATTCATTTTGGCATCGATTAAATCAATGAGATGCAATATTTCTGCTTCTCGAACAAGTGGTGGTTTTGGACTTCCCCACTCTGCTTTGCCATGATGGCTTAAAACAAGATGCTGCAAAATCAGTACTTCTTCCCCTTCAATTTGCAATTCTTTCGCAACATGACCAATTTCCTCAACCATCATCGGAATATGTCCAAGTAATTTTCCCTCAATTGTATATTTAGTCGTTACGACACCAGATAATTCCTTCAATTTACCCAAGTCATGCAAAATAATCCCTGCGTATAGTAAATCTTTATTTACATCTGGGTACAATTTATGCACTTCTTTTGCTAGTGCCAGCATACTGACGATATGATGTGCTAACCCTGAAACATATTCATGATGGTTTTTAGATGCTGCGGGATATGTCAACAATGCTTCCTGGTATTTTTTGATAAAAGCTCGTACAATTCGCTGCATTGCTGGATTTTTCATCTCAAAGACAGCCTCTGTAAGTTTCTCCATTAATTCACTTTTTGCAACAGGAGCCTTTTCAACAAATTGGGAAATTTGCACACCATCCGTTGCTTGCGCGATACGAATCCCCATAATTTTCAATTGAGGTTTCCCGCGGAATTGATTGACTTCCCCATTTAATTTAATGATTTGTTCCGGTATATATAGTGTTTCATCCTCTTTTGACACATCCCACAGTTTTGCCTCAATTTCTCCTGTAGCGTCACGTAAAATTAGTGTGAGGAATGGCTTTCCATTACTCGCAACACCCCTTGTCGCATCTTTAATGAGCATAAAGTCATCTACCGAGTCACCTATATTCGAATATCCTATACCTTTTGCCATCGTTCTTCCTCCCCCCTAGAAAAAAATCGGGATTCGCCTCGTCTATTGCAGGTGCCGAATTTTTTCTTATAAAATTTTATATGTCTTAACGTAAGGTCGCTTCTAAAGTTGTTTTTTACATAATAGATATAAAATGCGACGTAACTGCTGGGCTCTTTTCTATAAGTACGCGCATTTGCCGCCGTCCGGGATCGCTCCGGGTGGATGCTTTCCGGAACGGTGGGACAGCAATTTCTTAGTTACGTTGCAGTTTATATCAACTACGAAATTAAAAAGCAACAAACATTACGAAATGAGCCTAACGTAAAAAAGGATTGACTTCAAACAGACGCCAGGCAATAGTTGCTAAAATCGTTTGCTTTACTGTCAATCCTTCCAGATTATTTATTCACTATTTTTTGGAATGTAGTTGAAAATTTCGCCTGTTTCCATCACCCGGATGAACTTCATCAGCCACTTATAATAATTTTGTGCGTAGCGTAGCCGATCAATATCATCGTTAATTTTTATTTTTAATGACTCATCATTTGTTGCCTGTAAAATCTTTTCTAATTCTTCTACTGCTTCATCCGCTTCTTCAATATTCGTTTCCGTATGTTGCCGCCATCTGTTACCAAACAAAGATGTAAATGATTTATACCAGTCATCTTCTGTTTGATATAAATCTTTGCGGATACCCTTTTTAAACGTTGATTCTACCATCTTCATCTCTGAAAGTGCTCGAACACCTGTTGACATACTTGTTTTACTCATTTTTAGAGCCTCTCGCATGTCATCCAACGTCAAGGGTTTCTCGGCAAAATACAACACGCCATATAACCGTCCAACCGATGAAGTTATGCCATACAAATTCATATTTTTGGCGATAACCTGAATGAATTTTTCAATTGTTCCCTCGTACTTTTCCCAATCCTTTGATACCTGTTCCTCTGACAATGGATTTCCCTCCACCTGGTTATTAATCATTAAAGTGCGTGTTCAAAAAGTTGCCAAATTAGAAGCAAGAAGGTCGAGGCGGCGTAGCTTTGAGCCCCGGAGTGTACATAAATAGGTACATGAGGAGGGGAAAAGCAAGCCAACGAAGAGATTCACCGCTTATTATTTGGTGATTTTTGAACAACCTCTTAAAGCATATAAAAATAACGATTATCTGGAAATAGTTTATCATTATTTATCAAGAAATGCGAACAGTATTTTCTAAATGGACTATTTCTGTTTGATAAACAGTTTTGATTTGATCCTGTTTACATGTAAACAAAATAACTTGCTGATTTTTAGCAATCTCCGTTATTATTTCCATTATTCTTTCTGTCCTACATACATCAAAATGGACAAATACATCATCCATAATAAATGGTAGGTGATGTTTCTTACTCATTACCTCACTTATTGCAATTCGTAATGATACATACAATTGATCAATGGTTCCTTGCGATAATTCTTTTACCATGTAGTGGATATCATTTACGGAGACAACTTGAAACAATTGTTTACCGGTTGGAGCTAGGACTTGTTTGTACGCATTATTTGTGATGGTGGCAAAGTAATCTGAAGCCTTCTCCATCACCCTGGTCACGTATTTATCCTGATAGTCCCGTTTTGTCTCCCTTAACAACTCTTTCGCTGTTTTTAATACTGCCCAATTGCGAGTTATCGACTCCAACTGTTCTTTCTCCATGTTAAACCGATGCAATGTTTTGGAATACGTTTCAGACATTTCCATATTTGCTAAATCAGCATTTAGGTCGGCCAACTGCTGGCGCTTGACATCCAAATCTGCTTCCAATTCTTCTATGGAAATGGCATGTTTCTCTCGTTTGGTTTCAAGTTCTTGTTCCTGGACTTCTTTATTAAAAGTTTCCCATTTTGTTTGTGAAAAAAAGACTGCCAACTGATTGTTTACATCAGCCAATTTTGCTAGAACATCTTGCTTTCCTTCCCATTGTGTCGCCTGCTGAAAAAACTCCTCCTCTGTTGTTACATTGGCTGCTTCATATAGCGATTCCTGTTTCTTTTCATAAACACGCATTTTTTGTTTTAGCGACTCCTGCGTCTTTATATTTTCCCTTATCCAGTCATCATATTGCTCAATCAATTCACGTTTATGTTGGTAATCACTTACGAAAGTCTCAAGTATATCCAGTTGATCATTCATTTCATGTGACGATTCCCAATTTTTTTCCTGAAAAAACCTATTCATAGCAGATTGAAAATCCTGTTGACTTTCATGCAGAGCCGAACATTGCCGATCTATTTCTTCTGTTTTCGCGTATTGCTTACGTACATCATGTAAAGCGTGATAGAATTGCGCCCAGTACGAGATGTCGATTTCTTTCAAAAATGGATAGATTTCATATTGTTCATTGATTTGTTGCTGTAGACGCGCTTCTTTGATATCCAATACATTTCTTCGTTCAGTTAGTTTTATAAATTGGACATCATTTTCCTTTATTTGATCATAGATCTTTTCTAATTCAGCTTCATTATCCTTTTGCATTGCCAGAAGACTTTCGGCCTTCTCATATTGAGCTTTTGTTATAACTGGGTGTGTTGCTGATGGCACTTCCTCACTTGTGAGCATCTGCTCAAGCTCATGAATCGATCGTTTCCCCCATAGCCATTGGCCAATCCCGGCTACGACAAAAATAAATGTGATACCAAATAAACTGTTGTTTGAAAACAACCATCCAATTGCCCCACAAAGGATTGCTAGAACTAAACTTGCGATCATCATGGTAATGCTAGATTTTTCCTTTTGTTTTTTTATCCTTTGCCATTTTTGCTGCTTTCGCTTGGTATCGTCCAGCATCGATTGTCTATATGTGTATTGGTTGTATTGGCGAACCATTTCAGTACATTCGCTAACATGCTGGTCCGTCAACAATTGCGAGTCTATTTCTTCCTGTTCTTTTTTTAATTCATTCCGTTGTTTCTCTGCTATTTGCTCCTCTTGTTCCAGCTGATCCGCTTCTAAACGGAACTGGTTTGTATTATTGGCAAGCTGATTCCATGTACTTTCGATATGAAACGGCAGCGTTATTGCCGCTAGATCATCAATTGTAATCCCCACATTCAGTTGGTTTAACGCTGCTTCTATTTGCATGCTTACCTTTTTCTTGTCTTCGTAACATTTCTCCAGCTCTTTTTTTGCCTCTATGTAAGTTGTTGACTGTTCGAGTAGTTCTTTTGCTTGTTTGTAATCATCCCCTGTTGCTTGATCAGCTTTCAACTGTTGCTGGTTTTTTTGATATTTTTTTTGGTTTCCAATTAATACAGACTGCTCACTTTTCATTGGTAAAAGCTGTTCATTTAATACTTGCATCCGCTTTAATCCGTTTTCTGGAAAGGGAATGGAAGTAGGATATTCAGCCAATTGCTGTTCATAATGTCGATTCTGATGTAGAAGCGGTAATGCTTGCAACTGTTTTTCACTCGCAGATAGGTCCATTTTCTCCTGCTGTATATGGTCTTTTATATATTGAATTTCCGTTGTTAAACGATGTTCTGCTTCTTTTTTCTCTTGATAAGTTGCTTCATTTTTTTGATCCGTAACGAGAGAAGCAAACAAATCGTCAATCGTTGCAAGTTGCTGGTTTATGACTGGCTTTTTTCCATATGGTTTAAAAAGATCGGCTAGTTGTGTGTCCAAACGCCTCTCGATCGCATAAATATTTTTCGACCCTGTCAAACCAATACTAAGCAAGACATCTCCCAGATCTTCCTCGTCCATCTCTTTTAGACCTGCTAAATCTGCCGCGGAAAACGAATAAATGGATTGGTAGGTTTGTTGCGTCATGCCGTTTAACCGTTCTTTCAACCAAGCTTCATCAAAATAGCGACCATCTGATGTATAACAAGCTGCAGCACCATTTCGTTTCTCATCAAACCGTTCGATTGTATATTCCCCAAATTCCTCATCAATGACGGTAAGCCTGCCACCCATTTTCGCACCCGTCTTAGGCCGATAAAACGCTCTTTTTTTAGGCGGCAATCCAAATAAAATAAATAAGATAAACGTATGTAGTGTTGATTTTCCCGATTCATTTTCCCCATACAAACAAGTTAATTTGCTTGTTGAAAAATCAAACGAAGTATCATACCATTTTCCAAAACCATCAATGGTCGCCCGAATTATTTTCATCCTATTCACCTCCGTTATACAAAAGCTCTCTCATAAGGTATTGTTGTGCTTCGTTTTTTATCGTTTCCTGCTCTTCATCTGAAAGACTTGGCAAATATTTGCGAGCTTGTTTATGCTGATACAATTCTTTCATAAAAGGTTGTATCGATGCTTCCTCCGCATGTCGTACAAGTTCGCCAAGAAAATGCTCACCTTTTGCCAGCGTTGTATCTGCTAAAGAAGTTGTTATATTGATTATACATGTATAAATGTAGAACCAGTTCGTTTGCTGACGGGCTGATTCATTTAGCAGTTCAACGATATCGGTTAGAATTCCATCCGTTTCCCATTGTTGGTGTTCGGGGTTCGTACTGGTTAACGTTAGCGAGACTAAGATCGGGCCCAAATTATGATATTGTTCAACGAGTGCATGTTGAATAGCAATCTCCAATTGATGGGGCTGATCACATTCAGATATATCAACAGACACGTTTTCAAAACAAAGTGCCTGTAATGGAATAAACGATGTTGTTGCTGCTCCCACTTCATTCAATACTACATGGTAGCAACCTTTTTCACCCGATTCTTTACGGTTGCGCCCCTGAATATTACCAGGGTAGATAATTGGTGGATTTACCGACAAAATTTCGCGCTTGTGTATATGTCCTAATGCCCAATAATCAAAATGTTGTTTGCTTAAATCAGACAGTTGAAACGGTGCATACACATCATGTTCTGTATTACTTTGCAAACTCCCATGTAACATCGCAATATGAAATGGGATGGCATCATTTAACTCCGGAAACTCTATTGCTTTGTTATCATGGACGGCTCGATTTTCATAACTAAATCCATAAATTGATGCTAGCGTCTCTCCATTTTGTTCATATAGAAAATGTTGAATGGTTTCCTGTTGGAAGGTAAATACGTTCTCTGGGTATGTAATTGGATAATGGTTTCCATTTAGATAATCATGATTGCCATAAGAAAGATAGACATAAATATGGTGACGTTTTAATTTTTCAAATGCGTCACGGAGGTGAATTTGCCCTTTTAAGCTTTGCTTTTCATTATCAAATAAATCACCAACAAGCAGAACAAAGTTAACCTGTTTATTAATTGCCACATTTACTAATCGATCCAGGGCAATAAATGTACTTTCCTGAACTTCTTTAAAAATCTCCTCAGGTATCCGGGCTAATCCTTTAAACGGACTATCTAAATGAAGATCAGCAGCATGCAGGAAAGAGATTTGCTTCGACATTGTCTTCCACCACCTTTTACGTCTATTCTATCAAAGGTTTGAAACGAATGCACGTTCTGGAAGAAAATTAAAGAAGGATTATTTTCAGCATTAATCCGTTCTCTTTTTTATTAAAATTAGGATTATATATTAGTAATACTTGGACAATTGACTATTGCTGATTCGGATTTTGAAAAGTTTGGTCCTACTGAATAGAACCAAGCTTTTAATCAATTGCTGTTTCTGAAAAAATATTGTTTTTTTTACACAATAGATAGAAAATGCGACGTAACTAAGAAATTGCTGTCCCACCGTTCCGGAAATACACTACGCTTTCCGCGGGCGGCTGCTGAGCCTCCTCAAGCTATCGCTTTCCGGGGTCTCACCTAGGCCTCTCTTCCCGCAGGAGTCTCCGTGTATTTCCTCCACTTATATTGTATTTCCTACCAGTAATTATAGGTGTATGTGTTCTATCAAGTTACATCCTACCACTTTACTAGTCCGGGGGAGTGAAGGGTGGTGACTCCTCGAAAAAGAAAGGCCCTTTTTCTCACGAAGATGTATCGCTGACGTAGCCTTCCTTGTCCTGCGGGAACAATGGTTTTCGGTGGGGCGAGTTAGCGCAGCCCCAGCACGAGTCTGAAGACCCCGCAGCGGCGGTTTTCCGCGAGGAGGCTGAGGCCGTGCCCGCAGAAAGCATCCACCCGGAGCGATCCCGGACGGTGGGAAATGCGCGTACTTATAGAAAAGAGCCCAGCAGTTATGTCGCATTTTATATCAACTGCGACATAAAAAGGAATAAACATTACGAAAATAGACTTATTTTGTGTGGGATTTGCATGAGATTTTTATTATTAAAATGGCTGAAACCTTGGTGGGAAGACATATATCAGATGTTCCTAACGTTGCGATATATATTGTTATTAATGTGATAGTGAAGGCTATTTTGCAATTCAAAAGCTCAAAAACAGCATTTTAATAGAAAAGCCAAAAGAAAAGACCACAACTCGTGGCCTTTTTTAAAAACATTATTCTTTTTTCGATAATTGAATTGCCCGTTTAAAATCTTTCAACGAACTTGACTTGCCGTACATTAGCACGCCACCTTTGTATACGCGTGCGCCGATAATTGCAAACAAAATAATGGTTACAACTAATATGCCTAATGATAATGCCACTTCCCATGCTGGTACATCTAACATTCCGACACGTAAAAACATAAGCATTGGACTGAAAAATGGAATGTATGAACTAATTTTAACAAAACTTGCATCAGGTACGTTTAATCCATACATTGCAATCATAAAGGCAGCAACAATTAGAAACATCATTGGCATCATCAATTGCTGCACATCTTCTATTCTACTCACAAGTGATCCAAGCATAGCAGCTAGCGTCGCGTACAACAAGTATCCCAACACGAAAAATACAATCGCATAAATGAACAAGGATATAGACGCTCCTTCAATCCCAAAGTAGGAGAATATACCTCCTGTTAATTCATCCTGCTTAGCCGAGATCATCGCATACCCTACGCCGATAATTAAAATAATTTGTGTCATTCCCAATAATGCGATACCAATAATTTTCGCGAACATCTGCGTTACTGGAGAAACACTAGAAATTAAAATTTCCATTACACGAGACGATTTTTCCGTGGCTACATCTTGGGCAATCATTTGTCCATATACCATTACAGTTATATACAATAAAAATAACATGACATATACAATTCCACGTGCCTGGCTAAGCTCCTCACCTGTTTTGGCACTTTTATCCAAAGCAACCGTATCAAACGTAACTGGTGCATATATTTCTGCTAGTTTCGCCTGGTCAATCCCTGCTTGTTGTGTTGCAACAGAAATTTTCAACTGTTGCAACTGCTGTTCAATTGTTGATTGTTCGCCTGTTTCTGTAATCGTATTCGCATAATACGTTGCTTCTGGTAATTGATCTTCATTTAATGTTAACGTGATTAGTGCTTGATACGTTTCATCCTGAACAGCATCTTTTGCTTCTTGCTCTGATCCATCAAAAGCAACTAGCTTCATATCATCATTTGCATTTTCCGTACTCTCTTTTAACGGTTCAAACAATTGACCGGATTCATCTAAGACAGCGATTTCATCAGCACTATCATCAGAGAATATATCCATAATCGATTGGAAGTTTGCAATTGCGAAAATAAAAAGTAAGGAAATGATGGTACTGATTAAAAATGATTTTGTTTTAAACCTCGACATATACGTATGAGATAATATAATCCAAAATTTATTCATATGAGGCACCCACTTTCTCAATGAAAATGTCATTCAAAGATGGTTCCTCAAGGTCAAATTTTCGTATGAATCCTTTCCCCTGCAACGCTTCAAAGATGGTTTGGGATACCGCTTCATTTTCAATTTGCAGTTCGCACCCATCCATTATCGACTTATATTGCACAACACCGGGATGATTCTGTAAAAACTCTAGAGAAAAATCAGCATGCACAATCAAATTTTTCTTACCAAATGACTGTTTTATTTCCCGCAGTGACCCTTGAACAACCTGCTTTCCCTTATGAAGGATACATAAATGTTCACATAATTCCTCAACATGTTCCATTCGATGTGACGAAAAAACAATCGATGTTCCTTGTTCTTTTAGCTCCACTACAGCCTTTTTTAGCATTTCAACATTTATTGGATCAAGCCCTGAAAAAGGCTCATCCAAAATAAGCAGCTTTGGCTTATGAAGTACCGCGGAGATAAATTGAATTTTTTGCTGATTCCCTTTTGATAATTCCTCAACCTTTTTGTCCATATACTCTGGTACTTTAAATCGATCCAGCCATTCTGCTAATTCGGTCACTGCCTCATCTTTTGTCATCCCGCGTAATTTTCCAAGATAGATGATTTGATCCCTTACTTTTAACTTCGGGTATAAACCTCTTTCTTCCGGTAAATAGCCGATTAGATGGCTTTTATTATAGCCAATTGACTCGCCGTTCCAGGAAATATCCCCTTCCGAAATGTCTAACAATCCAAGAATCATCCGGAATGTGGTTGTTTTCCCCGCACCATTTCCCCCTAGAAATCCGTACATTTCTTTTTCTGGGATTTCCAATGACAGGTGGTCAACTGCGGTGTGGTTACCAAACCGTTTTGTTACATTTTTTAATGTTAATGTCAAGTTACTCTCTCCCTTCCCATTACAGTGTTACGTTTCGTGCGCTTAATTGTTTCAACATTTCTTAACTTTGTTTTTTTTAAGTCAAGTTGCTTCACAAAGAGTTTACTGTATATTTGGTCCTTTGTGAAGTATTACTTTATAAATTTCTCCGTCTTAGCAGGATTTTGGTGATTTGTATCGAATATTGTATGTAATGTGACTTCAGGAGGTATCAGAAAAATGCGTACGTATAGTTTGACAGTATTTGAAAAAACCGGTGAAAAGTTGCTTGATGAATCGTTCACAGCAGAAAATGATGATGAAGCAAAAAAAGTAGGCCAAGCTAGGTTGGATGATGAAGGTTATAGTGAACATACACATCGATGTGTCTCACCAGAAGCTAAATTAGTTTTATTTCATCGCTAAAATTATCAAAAGAGGCTGTTTCAAAGGGATTTCACCATTGCAGCCTCTTTCACCTCTACTTACTTTCCTGAAAATACTGGCTTTCTTTTTTCCAGAAATGCTTGTACGCCTTCTTTATGATCATCTGTGTTTCGCAGTTCCCATTGTGTCTTTTGCTCTTGTTCCAAATAATATTGTAATGTTTCCTTACTTCTAGAATGGTACATCATTTTTGTTTTAATCATTGATACTAGCGGTGTCGTTAACAGTGTTTTTCCTAGACTTGTTGCATGATCGACAACACTCTCCTCAGTAATGATATCGACAAGGCCCATTGCTTTGGCTTCTGGTCCATTCACCTGTTTCAGCCCCCACGTAAACTGTTTCGCTTTATGAGTACCAAGTCGTTCCTGTAACCAGAAATGCCCACCCCCGTCAGGTGCAAGTCCAATTCCGATAAACAGCATACCTACCTGTGATTCACGCTGAGCAATGACATAATCGGCATTCAAAGCCAGACTCAATCCTAGCCCCACTGCGGAACCCTGCAATGCAGAAATAATTATTTTTGGCATCATATATAATCGCAAAACAATTTCCTCAATTGTTTTCATGACATCATCAAAGAATTCCTTGTTGGCAAAGTCTTTCATCATCGAAATGTCACCACCAGCACAGAAGGCATTTCCTTTTCCCGCTAAGATAACAATTTGATCATCGTTCTTTTCCACATCTTTTACTATCTGTAACAACTCTTCTAACATTTCCTTGTTCAATGCATTGTAGCGCTCTGGACGATTTAAATAAATATATGAAATTCGATTAACACGTTCATGGAAAACCGTACTCACAATAACCCCACCTTTTTATATTTCCCTATCTTTCTTCCTATTCGCCTTTTATGTGACAAATTCCTGCTTTTTTAAAGCACAAAAAAAGACCCGCAAATTGCGAGTCTTTCATATGTATTATTGTTCCTCTTGTTGAGATGGATCGCCATAAAGCTCTTCAAGCGGTTTGGTGATAATCCGACTAACATCATTAATAACCATGTTTAGACGTTGTTCTTGTTCCATTAATTTGGAAATATCCTCATGTTGTTGAACCAACTCAACAACTTGACGCGCTTTTTCAACTTCTTCTTCGGATATGTCCTGTCCTTGCATTTGTTTTTCTTGCAATTCCATTTGGGTGTCTCGGAAATTGTCAAACATTTGCTTTGCTGATTCGTCGCTCATCACGGCATCATAAGCTTCTTTCAAATTTTTGAATTCATCACTTTCTCGAATCGCTTTTTCTAAGTCATATGCACTATCATAAATATTTGGCATTGTATTTCCTCCTTCAACTTTTCGCTAAAATAACTATAACAAACGAAATCTATCATGTATACCATTTCGATAAATTGCTCTATCTTCGTAAATCTTTTTCAACTAACGAACAAATTGTTATAATAATAGTAAATTTATGAATGAGGATATATTTATGATAAAAAAATTACAAAGCATCTTCCCGTCATTGCGTACCCAAGCACCTGAAAATCAGGACGAAAAAGATTGCTACAAGTGGTTTATAACCCCGGAAAACGAGGTTATTGGAATTAGACAAACAGAACTAACAGAAAAAGATATTACATTGCTGGCGGCCTTTTTAACACCTTACAATGTGAATTTGCCACGATTAACAAAAAAGGAACAACAATGGATGCAACAAATTAACCAAGACGAAAGTGCTATGACCTTACATAATATTGAGGCTTATCGGTTTGTTTACTTTACGTTTCCAGCTAACAAACTTGATCCTTCTGCTTTCAGAGATGCAATTCATGAAATCTTCACTAGGCAAGTGCCCATTTTATGGAAAGACGATCATAGCGGAATCATGATTGAAGAACAAATAGAGGCGATTTCCTATGACCAAATCGCCGATGTATTAATGAGTGACCTTTATGTCAAAATTAATTTTTTAGTTGGACCTTATCTAACTCATTTAACAGATGCAAAGAAATATTACCAAACATTAATAAGTTGTGCCCAAGCAGCGATTGATTTTACCGAAAAAGTGGTACTACCATACAGTGATGCTATTCCACACCTATTTGTTGATCAAGTGGAAGCAAAAATGCTAACCATCATCCCTGAAATGATTTTAAAAGAAACTTTCGATGACCATGAATTACTACAAACAATCGAAGCTTTCATCGCATGCAATTTAAATATTTCCGTCACGGCCAAGGAATTGTATATGCATCGGAACAGCCTACAATACCGACTCGATAAATTCATTGAAAAAACCGGGATCGATGTTCGGCAATTTCCACAGGCGATGACGGTACAACTTGCATTACTTTCCAAAAAACATCGGGACTAGCAAACATGCACAAAGGGATCGAAAATCTTTGTGCATGTTTACCGTTTCGCCTTTTGATTATATTTTATACAATTGTTGTATGAAAAGGCTTACACAATTTGAGGGGGAGTTACAATGGCTGAATTACGTTTAGAACATATTCAAAAATCATATGACAAAAAGGCAATTGCCGTAGATAATTTTAATTTGCACATTCAGGACAAGGAATTTATTGTCTTTGTTGGCCCATCAGGATGCGGGAAATCAACTACATTGCGTATGATTGCCGGGCTTGAAGAAATCACAGATGGAGAATTATACATTGATGCTAAAAAAATGAACGACGTCGCACCGAAAGATCGTGACATTGCAATGGTTTTCCAAAACTATGCGTTGTATCCACATATGAATGTTTATGACAACATGGCTTTCGGTTTAAAGTTACGTAAATTTAAAAAAGATGAAATTAAGCAACGTGTCGACAATGCTGCTAAAATTTTAGGGCTTGAAGCTTATTTAGATCGAAAACCAAAAGCACTTTCTGGTGGGCAACGTCAGCGTGTCGCATTGGGTCGAGCAATTGTCCGCGATGCAAAAGTGTTTTTAATGGATGAGCCATTATCAAACTTAGATGCTAAATTACGGGTGCAAATGCGCGCCGAAATTCAAAAATTGCACCAACGCCTGCAAACAACAACAATCTATGTTACCCATGACCAAACCGAAGCAATGACAATGGCAACGCGACTTGTTGTTATGAAAGACGGAGTTATTCAGCAAGTTGGTGCACCTAAAGATGTATATGACAGTCCCGAAAACATGTTTGTTGGCGGATTTATTGGCTCGCCTTCAATGAACTTCCTGACAGGTAAACTTAAAAATGGACAATTTATGCTTGGCGATCTGGCGATTAAAGTTCCAGAGGGAAAAATGAAGCTGTTGCGTGAACAAGGCTATGTTGATAAAGATGTTATTTTGGGTGTCCGTCCGGAAGATATCCATGATGAGCCTGTGTTTATTGAATCAACACCGGAAACAAAAATAACAGCTGAAATCGATGTTGCTGAATTAATGGGTGCTGAATCTTATCTGTATTCAAAAGTAAATGACCAGGATTTTATTGCCCGCGTTGACTCCCGGTCTGACATTAATGGTGGTGAAAAAGTCGATCTGGCATTTGATATGAACAAAGTACATTTCTTTGATCCAGAAACCGAACAACGAATCCGCTAGATTTCGTTTTGCTTCTCGGGTTGATGTAAAAAACCTCCACCTGAACGGGGAGGTTTTTCAAAATCAGCAAATTATTATGTATAAATTTAATACCCTTGTAAATACTACCATTAAAATATAGAGGGATGTCTTTACAGAGACATCCCTCTATGCTAATGATTAGCGAGTTTTTCACCCACTAAAGCCATCCTTATTGTGGTTGTTGTCCATGCATTTGTTGTTGTGCAGTTGCTACAAGACGTTTTGTGATTTCTCCACCAACGGAACCGTTAGCACGGGAAGTTGTGTCAGCTCCTAAGTTAACACCAAACTCTTGTGCAATTTCAGTTTTCATTTGGTTAAGAGCTTGTTCAACGCCAGGTACAACTAATTGGTTTGAGTTGTTTGAGTTGTTGTTAGCCATGTCTATCACCTCCTGTAATACATATTGTCTGCACATCTACAAAACTTATCACAGTTTTTCACTGGTAAATTGTGCTTACAGGCTCAAAACACCTTCATTACAGGAAGTTTAGAGATTAAAAAAAAGCTCATTCTATATGAATGAGCTTTTTTAGTCTGCTTTCTAAATGAATTTAATTAAAAAGATGCTTTATTTAGGGTGTGTCATTTCTTTTGGATTCACATATTGATCAAATTGTTCTTCGGTTAACAATCCAAGTTTCACAGCTGTTTCTTTCAATGTTGCATTATCTTGAAATGCTTGCTTTGCAATTTTAGCAGCATTTTCGTAACCGATATGTGGATTTAATGCTGTTACAAGCATTAATGAATCTGTTAAGTATTTTTCGATTTGTTCATGATTAGGCTCTAACCCTTTTACACAACGTTCATCGAATGAAAGCATACTATCTGCTAACAATTGGCTTGATTGTAAAAAGTTGTATGCAATGACAGGTTTGAACACATTTAATTCAAAATTCCCTTGGCTTGCTGCAAAACCGATTGTTGCATCATTTCCCATTACTTGTGCAGATACCATTGTAACGGCTTCACATTGGGTAGGGTTTACTTTTCCTGGCATAATGGAACTTCCTGGTTCATTTGCCGGTATGGTAAGTTCACCAATTCCACAACGAGGTCCACTAGCTAACCAGCGTACGTCATTTGCAATTTTCATTAGATCCGCTGCTAGTGCTTTTAATGCACCATGCGCATGAACGGTTTCATCATGGCTTGTTAATGCATGAAATTTATTTGGTGCGGAAATGAAGTTCTTCTCGGTAACTTCATTAATTGCGCCACAAACTTTTTCGGAAAAATCAGGATGTGTATTTAAGCCAGTTCCAACCGCGGTTCCACCAATAGCAAGCTCTTTTAAATGATGCAAGCTTTCTGTGATCATGCTTTCCGTTTTTTCAAGCATACGATGCCAACCGCTAATTTCTTGTCCTAATGTTAATGGCGTGGCATCCTGCAAATGCGTCCGGCCAATTTTTACAATGTCTTCAAAAGCATCCATTTTTACTTTTAGTGTGTCTTTTAGTGTAGTTAATGCAGGTAATACAACATCTTCAAGTTTTAATACAGCTGCAATGTGCATCGCTGTTGGATATGTGTCATTTGAGCTTTGTGATTTGTTCACATCATCATTTGGGTGAAGGGTTAATTCACTTCCTTGCTCATCTAACCACTTGTTCCCTACATGGGCAATGACCTCATTCACATTCATGTTTGATTGAGTACCACTTCCTGTTTGCCAGACAACTAACGGAAAATGCTCGTCCAATTTCCCAGCAACAATTTGGTCCGCTGCATAAGCAATTGCTTCCGCTTTCTTCTTGTCCATCAATCCCAATTCACTATTTGCCTTGGCAGCACTTTTTTTCAAGATCGCAAACGCACGAACGACTTCTTGTGGCATTTTTTCGCCGCCAATAGGAAAGTTTTGTTTACTACGTTGTGTTTGTGCTCCCCAATATTTATCAGCAGGTACTTGAATTTCTCCAAGTGTATCTTTTTCAATACGATAATCCATGTTGGTGCCTCCCTATGTAGCTATATTTTTTTACCTATTGTCTATTTTAGTATAGCATGGAAAGCAAAACAATTTATTTGTTACAAAAATGGGAACCTTCCTTTATCGACACAAAATTGTCCAAACTTTTTGTACCAATTTAGTGGTGATGTCTTTTATACTATAGTAGTAGCGAATGGAAGACCATTAGGGAAATAAGTTTAAAAACCATATACACAATATAGAAGTCTTCTAAGATGAAAGCTTGACAATAATTTTAAGGAGGTTTCGTATGCCAAATATATGGACACATATGCTGTTTTGTGAAGATGTCGTGGATTCCATTAAAAATCCAAACCCATTTTCCAGTGATGAGTCCTATATGAAATTAGGTGCACAAGGCCCTGATCCATTTTTTTATTATAATTTTTGGCCATGGATTAAGGAAGAGCCAGTTCACGATATTGGAATGGCTTTACACACGAAACATTGCGGCACTTTTTTAATGGATTTAATTACAGCGGCAAAACACAGCAATAACCATGTAAGAGCTTATGTTTTCGGGTTTGTAACTCACCACATTTTGGATAGAAATGCACACCCATATATACATTATAGAGCTGGTTATGAAGGGAATGACCATCAACGGCTTGAAGTGTTAATTGATACGTTGATGATGGAAAAATACCATCACATGAAAACGTGGAAAGCACCTGTTTATAAAGAAATTGATGTGGGGCATTCATTGGATAAAGACATTGTTGATCTATTATACACGGCAATAAAAGCGCATTACCCACAGATTGCTCGAGAAGATAATGCGTATATTCAAAAATCGTATCGTGATATGAAATTGGCACTGAAATTACTAGCTGATCCACATGGCTGGAAGAATGCATTACTTAAGCCACTGATCTCAGCATATTCACATCAGCCAATTAAAGATCAGGTGGATTATTTGAATTTAAACGAAACGACATGGTATCATCCGGCAACAAATGATCCTTGTACGAAGACCTTTATTGATCTCTATGAACAAGGACGTGCAGAGGCTTTGGAAATTATGACGTTGGTGCTTCACTATTGGCAAAATCACGATATGAAAACGGAACAAAAGATTACTGATTTAATTAGTGATATCTCCTATGATACAGGTAAACCATTATCACTGAACCTACAAAATAAGTATAGTGAACCAATCGTGTAAACATACGGGCAGAACACACTTATCTGCCCGTTATGTTTAGGAGTTATGCTTGATTCGCCTCTTTTACACCTTTGTCGATATCAACAAATCGTAATAAAAGAATGCCGACAATAAAAAAGAAAACAAGTGAGATAATTCCTAGCCTGCTTGAACCAGTAAGTTGACCGACCAGCGCAAATAAAAACGGACCGAAAATCGCAGCGAATTTTGATGATATTCCGTAGAAACCAAAAAATTCTGCATGTTTATTTTCCGGAACCATCCGTCCATAAATTGATCGGCTAAGTGATTGCGCCCCACCTTGAACAACCCCAACACAAATTGCTAATAAATAAAAATGCAACGCTGACGACATGAAATAGCCTAAAACTACAATACCAATATAAACATAAAGCGTTACCAATAAAGCTTTTTTAGCAGTTATTTTTTTTGCTAACCACCCAAAGAAAAATGTGCATGGGATACCGACAAACTGTGTAATCAATAATGCGACAATTAAGGAATTTGAATCAATTCCAATATCCCGCCCATAAATCGTTGCCATTTTGATAATTGTGGAAATCCCGTCATTATACAACCAAAAAGCCACTAAAAAAATCAATAATTGCTTATACTGCTTAATTTCCCTAAATGTAGATGTCACGCGTTGAAATCCAATCGCAATATAGGAGCGATCTCGTTTAACCGCTGTTGTCTTTTTCTCCTCTTGAATATTTTTAAATAACGGTATTGAAAAAATAAACCACCAAACGCCAACAGTAGCAAATGATACTTGGCTGGCGACCGTTACATTTGGTAATCCAAACCATTGATATTTTAAAGTCATTAAAATATTGATTGCTAGTAAAATACCTCCGCCAATATAACCAAAAGCAAAGCCGTTCGATGAAATTTTGTCAATTTCATCTTCTTCAGCTATTTCCGGCAAAAAGGCATCATAAAAAATATTCGCACTGGAGAAGCCAATTGTCCCAACGATTAATAGGATTGAAGCAAAAAGATAGTCCCCTTCACCAACAAACGCTAGTAAAATACTTGCGAGAATCCCCATGTATGCAAAAAATCGTAAAAACTTTTTCTTGGCTGCCGAGAAATCACTTATTGCCCCTAAAAAAGGAGCGAGAATCGCAACAATTAATACAGCAATTGATTGAGAATACCCCCAATAACTCGTTGCCAATGATTCATCAAGGTTGACCGCCGCGACATCATAATAAAATACCGGTAAAACAGCTGCCATGATTGTAGTAGCAAATGCTGAATTACCAAAGTCATAAAGCATCCAGCTACGTATCCTTTTCTTGTTTTTCATAATTGATCAAACACCCCCATTGTTACTCAAGCATATCAAATTGTTAGGGGGTGCGGGAGAATTTTCTTAAAATTGTAATTAACAAATTCATTTTGCTGTTGTAAAACGGATGAAAAGATTTATTTACCGCATAACGAATGCCTAATCAACGCTTTCAATTGCAGCTGCTACCTGATTTGTTTCTTCAATTGCTAATGATAATTTTGTCATCCGATTCACTTGTTCATCTACCATCGCTTCTAACTCCTCGATGGTCGCAGTTGTCTCCTCAATTACGGAAGCCAAATGATCCACTGAATTATCTATTGTTTCAGAAGATGTCTGAATTTCATTTGCTTGTTTTTTTAAGTAACCAAGATAACTAATAAAGTTTGCCAATTGATTTGTAATACTAGCAAAGTTCTCTTTTGCTTCTTTCGCATTGCCAACACTTTGTTGCAATTGCACTTTTTGTTCGTCCACTTCTTGGCGTGCTTCTTGGACATCAGTTTCAATTGATGCTTGGTTTTGACTTATTTGCTTGGCTGTTTTCTGTGACACTTCAGCAAGCTTACGAACTTCACCGGCCACAACAGCAAATCCCTTGCCAAACTCTCCTGCCCTTGCCGCCTCAATGCTTGCATTTAGTGCAAGTAAATTCGTTTGTTCGGCGATATCTTGGATTTTTCCTGTATATGTATTATTTTCATCTATACGTTTCACTAATTGATCCATATTTTTTCTTAGCAGCTCAAATGATTGCTGGAAGCCATCCAATGTTACCGTTAACTGTTCAACTGAATGCTGCCCTTTTGACGACAACATTTTCAATTCCTCACCATCTTGGGTACTTTTTTCAAAAGATGCAATCATTTTTTCTAATCGGTTATTTGTCCCCTCTGTAGTTGTCGAAATCGTTGTTGCTGTGTCCGCTTGGGATTGACTTGCCTTCGTGATTTCCTGAAACGCCAACCGCATCTCGTCCATCGATTGAGCATTCAAATTACTATCGTGATCAATGATATTCATTTGTTTCCTTACATTTTGCGTCCCGTCCTGTATTAATTTAGCTCGGTTTGTCTTTTCCTCAGACTGTTTTTCACTTTCATCCAATGCGGTCCGAACATCAACTAACAATCTCCTAGCTATCCTTACTTGTATTACTAACACTACAAATACTAAAATAAAAAAACGATCGTGATCGCAGTAGCGCGCAAATCAAAACCAATCATTTCGCCCTTTGCCATTACAAAGTAGGTTAGTACTGAAAGACCTAATATTCCACCTGTTACTAAAACAGTGAGAGAAAGTGAAATAGCTGCTACAGCTAGCACATAGAATGCAAACAGCATATTGGTAACATAGTCAGAGCTTAAAATGATCATAAAAGCAATACTTGACAAACTTATGATCGCTAAATATGGAATTACCATTGGATAAACTTTTTTTAAATGTAATAAACCGATAGCTGCTATACTAATGGCCCCGCCGATTCCAAGTGCCAATAGGTTTTCCTTTGGTGCCCCAACGATAATTTCTGCACCTGTACCTAGGAAAAGTGAAAACAATAAAATGTAAAATAAAATTCGATTTTGCTGATGAATAATCCGATTATTATCCTGCATACATTTATTTCCTCCATGTATATTGTCCTGATTAAAAAGTACTATTTCCACTTGTTGAAAAGGCTTCACCTAATATGGGTGAAGCCAAATTTTAAATCTAGATTAACCTATTCCCAAATATAGTGCCTATATGCTTCGCTCCATTTTAAAAATGCTTCTTTGTTTCCTTCATCAATCGCATTATTTATAGCATCTTCCAGGCGTGCTTTATTCCAACTAAAACATAACTCATCTAACAACAATCGGGATGATAGCTTTAACTCGTATGGAATTTCTCGTTTTGCGTGTAGCATATCACCTTCATACCGATAATACCGGTAAATTAATTTTTGCTTTTTCATGGAACATACCCCCTTGTTCCTTTTTTCTATTATCCTAAATTTTGTGAATAATTTCAATGAAAAAGCACCAATTTTTTAAAAAACTTCATATTAAATTTTACCTAACGAAACTTACTTTACGCTTGTAAATACATATAACCATACGCTTGAATGTTTCTCTAGACCCACCATGCTCTACTTTGGTAGACTAAATAAGCTAATATGAAAAGCGTTTTGGAGGCGGCAATTCCATGAATCAACCAGATAATCTAAAAAAAGGTGAAAAAGGTGCTTGGATCAGCATCTTTGCTTATATTTTTTTAGCAATCACAAAATTAGTTGTTGCCCAAATAGGTAATTCCGAAGCGTTACGCGCAGACGGATTAAATAACTCAACAGACGTGGTTGCCTCAATTGCGGTTCTTATCGGTTTAAAAATATCAAGAAAACCTCCCGATGAAGACCATCACTATGGACATTATCGGGCTGAAACCATTGCTTCATTATTTGCAGCTTTTATCATGATGTCAGTCGGTTTACAGGTTCTCTATGACACATGCAAAAAAATGATTACGGGGCACACTGTTCAGCCAGACATGCTGACAGCTTGGACAGCAATAGGCGCTGCAGCTGTGATGTTTTTCGTTTACCGTTACAATGCTGCGCTTGCAAAAAAGGTACAAAGCACTTCTCTTCACGCCGCTGCACAAGATAATCGATCTGATGCACTTGTTAGTATTGGAGCATTCATTGGCATCATTGGTGCACAAATCGGTTTATTCTGGTTAGACCCGCTGGCAGGGTTTATTGTTGGTGTTATCATCTGTAAAACAGCCTGGGATATTTTTAAAGACTCCACACACACGTTAACAGATGGTTTCGATGAAAAGCTGCTAACAAAAATAAAAGCAAGCATCGCCAAAGTAGACGAGGTCAAAGAGGTTTATGATGTCAAAGGCCGTATTCACGGAAATCAAACGTTTATTGAAATTACTATTCTTGTTGACCCAACCCTTAATGTAAAAGAAAGTCATGACATAACGGAGCGTATTGAACGTTTTCTGGCTGAAACACATAACATTTCATATGCCCATATTCATATCGAACCATATCCAAAGCAACACAAATAACCGCGCGTTCTCTTCCTTCGAAGAAAACGCGCGGTTATTCATATAAGTGCCAATATAACTGTTTTATTTCCATGTTGCCAACAATTCATCAATACTTTCCCATCCATATGCTGTCTCCTGATACGTTCCTTCCCCGATTGTCGTTTCCTCTTCTCCAACTGGCTTTGCGCGATATCGTTCATAAAACCTGCTTGACGGATTCTGAGTTAACACCCACACAAGCAGCGATTCATACCCATGTTCTTTCATTTCTTCGGCAAAAACTCTTAACAATTTCGCACCTAACCCTTTTCGTTGATATCCTGGCAGCAAATAAATTGTATAAATCTCACTATCATATTGAAATCGTTTTGTCCGTTCGGGTCCGCCAGAAACAAAACCGATAACGTCGACATCATTCGAAATGACAAATGTACACTGCTCTTTTTTTTGCATTCGTAAAACTGTTTCCCATAACGTTTTCCGATTCTCATATGTAATATTCGATAAATCCTTCTCATCCACCAAGTCGGTGTACGTATTTTTCCAGCTGCGCACATGAATATTCGCTATTGCCTCTGCATCAGCGAAAACAGCTCTCCTAATTGAATACATTGTACCATCCCCCTGCCATTCCCCGTAAAATCTATTTTCTTATTATAAATGATTACATGACTACTTTACTAAGAGGCGCTTATTTAGCTATTTTTTATATAATGCTCTTTTCTAAAGGATTGTTGTTGTTTTACACAATACTCAACTTTCGCACCTTTAAAAAGGGAATTCACTTAGTTTACGATTGTACTTACAGCCACCTAAGATAATGTTTTTGACAAAAAAATATCCTTACGAACCTACTGAAAAGATTCAATTTTTTTATAGAAGTAGGTTGTCGAAATACCGCAACTTGAATATACTTCGCTTTCCGTGGGCGAGTGTCGAGCCTCCTTGCCCCGGCGAGGGGTATGTCGACGTTGCCCGCAGAGGGCGATTTTAGTCGACCTACCTTTTCTGTCGTCCTCCGGGGTCTCCCCGATCTCTTACTTCCCACTGGAGTCTACGTATATTCAAGTTGCTAGCATAAGCGGTCATAATTTTTTTCAGCAACAAACTCTTTTCAGTACTATATATACCCTTCTTAATGGTACCTAAAGTATGTGCAGTTAACATATGACTTTTCTTACTTCGTTTTAAAACTATTTACGTATGACTGATAAAGCATTCACTATTATAAAGTACTACACTAGTTGCCTGGAACGAAAGGTGACTGACTCCTGCGGGAAAAGCACGTGTCTGAAGACCCCGCAGGAAGTGGGTTTTTTCCGAGGAGGCTGAAGCCGTGCCCGCGGAAAGCTGTCACCTTTCGTGGAAGGCAACGGTGGCATAACACTTATTACATTTATACATTTTTTTGTCTATAAAAAAGCAATAGACATTACGAAACGAAAAGGGCTTTATATAATAGCAAATAGAAACACCGTAACAATTGCACCAATAACGACCAAAAAAACATTCAAACCGATATACGCTAAAATAATTGCAACAATCCCGCCAATAATACCCACATGTGGCTCTCCGGCCTTTACAGACATAATTCCGGGGAAAATTAGCGCACCTAATGCAGCATATGGAATCGCATTTAACCACCGATTAGCCCATTCCGGAAAATGGATTTTATCGACAATATATGCTGGGACTAATCTAGGAATCATTGTTACAAGTGACATGCCGATAATAATCGCAACAATCATGATTGGTCCTCCCCCTTCAGTAAATAAATTCCACTTAAGCCGCCTAAAACTGTTCCAAACACAATTGCCCAGCCCTCACTCATAAATAGTCCAAATAATGTATTAATAAGCATCGCAATAATAGCAATTAATCCTACTTTTAGTTCCTTTTTTACAGATGGAATCAACAACCCGATAAACATAGCGTATAATGCAATTCCCATGCTTTGGCTAAGTTTTTCGGGAATTACTTCGCCGAGAATGCCACCTAAAAAAGAACCAAAAACCCATGAAAAATAAGCCGTTAAAATTAATGCTGTATAAAAAAGTGCTCCTTTTTCCTCTTTGGCTTCTTTCGTATGTAACGATGACACTGCAAACGTTTCATCTGTCAACCCTAATGATAAAGGAACTTTCCAGCTTCGTCCAATCCCCCGTAAGCGATTCATAAAGGACAAACTCATAACAAAATGACGAAAATTAAGGACAAAAGTTGCGACAATTATTTCAATTGCCCCTGCACCAACCGCAATCATATTAGCTCCCATAAACTGACTTGCACCAGCAAATACGAGCACACTCATTAACGTTAACTCAGTTAGAGACATTCCAGACTGTTTTGCTAAAACACCATAAGTAATCGCAATTGGTAAATATCCCACCATAATTGGAAACCCAACCATTACACCTCTTTTAACCATTTGTATGGAAGGTGATGCTTCATTTTTCTTAAGCGCATTCGTTGCCATGTTTCGTATCCCCTTGATTTGAAAATTTAGCCTATTATAACTGATATTTTGAATTTTAAAAAGTATTTAATCTGGAGAAATACATATTGACAGATTGTACAACAACGATGTATATTCAAAATTAATATTTCTAATTTGAATAGGATTATCCGTGAATGCGAAGTAAAATCATTCTAAGCAGCAATAGAGACTGGGTGGTGGCTGGAAACCCTGGCAGGATTGGTTTGAATTACACATTCAAGTTAAGAACGGATCTTTTTGATAGAAGAGGATGGTTTCAAATCATCAATCAGGGTGGTACCGCGGAGAAAAGCTTCGTCCCTATTTTGGGATGAAGCTTTTTTATTTTTGTTGCTATCGGCCCCGCAAAAAACACTATATAAAAATCAACGAACAACAAGGAGGAAAAATCAATGTTTCCAATCAACCCAAAGCATAATCCAAAAGTCAGCGAGTCGATTTTTTTCTTTATCGTTATCATCGGACTCATTAGTTATTTCATCATTGGATTGGGATCTGAACCACATGTACCGATTATACTCGGAATTTTCTTGCTTGTTGCCTATGGATTGGTTAATCACATTCCATTTAAAACACTTGAAGAAGGAATGATCGCTGGAGCCAAGTCTGGAATGGCTGCCATTTTTCTATTTTTATTAATTGGTGTGTTAATTAGCAGTTGGATGATGAGTGGGACCATTCCTACCCTAATCAATACAGGGTTTAGCTTCATCGGTGGGACATGGTTTTATGCTATTGTCTTTGCAATTACAGCGATTGTAGGAGTCTCACTTGGTAGCTCATTAACGACAACAGCAACGATCGGAGTCGCCTTTATTGGGATGGCAAATGCCCTTGATGCTTCAATGGCAATTACTGCAGGTGCCATTGTCTCTGGTGCATTTTTCGGTGATAAAATGTCGCCATTGTCCGACACAACCAATTTGGCATCAACCATTGTCCAGGTGGATTTATTTGATCATATTAAACATATGAGCTTAACGACGATTCCAGCATTTATAATTACATTTATTATCTTTGTATTTTTATCACCAAACGGGACGGTCCCACTTCAAAAAGTCGCAGCCTATCAAGATGCTTTGGCTGCAACTGACTTAATCCATTGGACCTCCTGGCTGCCGCTAATCGTGTTAGTTATCTGTACTATTTTTAGAACACCTGCATTCATCGCACTTGCATTAAGTAGTTCATTGGCAACATTGCTAGCAAGTTTTACAAGCCAATTATCCTGGTCAGAAATATGGACGATTTGGTTTAGTGGATATTCGGCAAATACTGATTTTCAACCGGTTAATGACTTATTGACAAGGGGCGGAATAAATAGCATGCTATTCACCGTCTCGCTCGTTATTCTGGCATTAGGTTTTGGCGGATTGCTATTTGTTACGGGAATCGTTCCATCGATTTTAAACGCATTTAAGGAAAAACTGAAGAAGGTTCGGACCGTCATTATTTCTACAGCGGCAACGGCAATAGGGGTAAATGTTTTAATTGGTGAACAATATTTATCCATTATGTTGACAGGGGAGACATATAAAGGTATTTACCATAAAGCCGGTCTTCCTAACAAGGTGTTGTCACGAACATTGGAGGATGCCGGAACCGTGATAAATCCGCTCGTTCCTTGGAGTGTTTGCGGTGTATTTATTGCAGATGTTTTGGGGGTTTCGGTATTAACCTATTTACCGTTTGCTTTCTTTTGTCTTATAAGCCCGATCATCACCATCCTTTTCGGAGGCAAGAAATTGAAACAAGCTGACTAGGCCATAACGGCCCAAGTCAGCTTGTTTCATACGATTTCCGCTAATTTACGCAACCCCTCTAACAACCGTGGGGAAGGACGGCAATATAAGGATTCCTCTAACACATGAATATTACCAGTTTGAATAGCTTTCATATTTTCCCAGCCAGGGCGTTTTGTTACTAGCTCTGGACGCATTTTTTCCTCTTTTACACCAACCCAGACCATACAAATGTGTTCTGGATCCCGCTTTTTTACGTCCTCCCAGTTGGTTTGAACACTAGCTTCATCTTCTGTATCAAAAATATTACGAGCACCAGCAAGCTTGCTGATTTCAGTCAGCCAATTGACTCTCCCAGGTGTAAACACGGGCTTTGGCCACCATTCCCAATAAAGACGAGGATTTTCCTCCCTATATTGCGCTTTCTCTTTAAAAGCTGCAATTTCATTACGAAAACTATCCGCCTTTTCATGGCCAAGTTTTGTACAGTTCAATGCTTCTCCGACCGTTTGAATATCATCTGCTATTTCTTCAAGGGAATTAGGATTTAAAATAATGTAAGGAAGCTCATATTCATCAAGTGCTTCGATATTTTTTTCCATACCTGGAACACTTAATGACGCCAACACGAGGTCAGGTTTTAATTCTGCAACCTTTTTCATATCAATTGACAGGTCAGGCCCTACTTTTGGTAACTGTTGAACTTCTACCGGCCAGTCTGAAAAGTTATCTACGCCTACTAATAGATCTGTCTTTTCTAAATAGGCAACGATTTCTGTATTACTTGGACAAATCGAAACAACTCGCATTTTAGTCCCCCTCTATTTGATTTTACATTGAGGTCTGCTCGTGGTGTTGTTCCCCTTGTTCTGTCATTTCTTTATTACGCATCTTGTTCCGTCGTAATTAATGGGCCATCTTTTGTAATCACAATGGTATGTTCATATTGAGCAGAGCGACCGCCATCGACCGTTCTTGCCGTCCAACCATTATCATCCATTTTACTATGCCAATCCCCTTCATTAATCATTGGCTCGATCGTGATAACCATTCCTTCTTTTAGGCGTACTCCTTTGTTTGGCAGACCAAAATGCGGGATGTGTGGATCTTCATGAATCGTCGGTCCAATTCCATGTCCAGTAAAATCTCGTACAACAGAAAAACCTTCTCCTTCAGCGTACGTTTGAATAGCATGCCCAATATCACCGATTCGACTTCCAACTTGTGCTTGTTCAATCCCTTTATATAGGGCTGTCTTTGTTACATCTAACAGTTTCTGTCCCACTTTATCGATGTTACCTACTGGAAACGTCCAAGCTGAGTCTGCTAATCCACCATTAAGGTTAACGACAATATCAACAGTCACAATGTCCCCTTCCACTAACTTTTCATCATTCGGAAATCCGTGGCAAATTTCATCGTTTACCGATGCACAGATTGCATATGGATAGCCTTCAAAGCCTTTTTGTTCTGGAGTTGCACCATTGTCAGCCAAAAATTTCTCGACAAATGCATCAATCTCCATCGTTGTAACACCTGGTTTAACTAATTTGGCAATTTCTTTATGACATTCAATTAATAAATCTCCTGCCTTTTGCATCATTTCGACTTCGCGTTTACTTTTTCGTGTTATCATAACTTTCTTCCTTTCGATCTATAACAAGATTATTTTTACTATATTTTTATGCACCCTAAAGTTTAACACAAATTCCCGATAAAATAATCCTAGATGAATCAATTTATATTATGCGTGTTTATTGCCTTTATGTACGAATAAAAACTGCGGGCTCAAAAAAAACAGTCCATGCTTCAAGATAATCATTTTAAAAATGCCCACATTTAATTTTCCAAGCCCAATTCTTGTTTAGCCCTTCCATGTCTTTTTTAATTACATACATTGTTAATAAAAGGGAGGTGAAGTAATTGAGTGAAAATGTTGGAGGCGGCAGTGGTTTTGCACTAATTGTCGTATTGTTCATCCTCTTGATCATTGTAGGTGCTAGTGGCTTCACTACTGGCGGCTATGGTGTTGGAGGTGGCTACGGTGGATACGGCGCTGGTTATGGCGGCGGATTCGGCGGTGGCTACGGTGGATTCGGCACAGGTTATGGTGGCGGATTCGGTGGTGGTTGGTGGTAGAACCAATCATCCATGAAAAAGTCAATCAGTAAGGAGGTGTTCGTTAATGAGCTATGGCGGAGGCTACGGTGGCGGCTTTGCGTTAATCGTTGTGTTGTTCATCCTGTTGATTATTGTTGGAGCAGGTGGATTTGTAGGAGGAGGAGTTTACTAAAATAAAAGCATTATTTTTTAACAACCCACTTCTCCATTCAAATCCAATCAAATTGCAAGATAACGTCCAGTTTTTTGATTAGTCCATTGCCCATTCACCATCACCATTGATGAAAAAACATGGCTTATCACGCGATTTCCTTATCTGATAAGCCATCGTTTTTCTTATATAATTATTCCATTACCTGAAAAATCCCTGTGTCTCTCAAAAGGCATAGGGATTTTTATTACTAAATATAATCATTGACATGATATATATTGCCGCTTTGAATATTTTCTTCATCGGTCAAAATATCAACAAGTACACCACCAACCATTTCCGTATCCTTCAATAAATTATTCCGCTTATACCCATTAAATTTATCAACTTCGGCAAAGTTCTCTGCTGACGTTAAGCGAATTTTCTCTTGCATTTGTGTATCCATAATTCCAGGACTAAATGCGATTACTTTACTATCAGTTTGTAATTCGTTCTGCTCAAGCGCTACCGTTTGTGTATACATATTTATGCTGGCTTTGGTGCTGCAGTATGCACTCCAACCGTAGACTGGTCTTTCCGCTGCACCAGATGTGATGGTTGCTCCAACAAAATGTATCCCTTGTTCGTTTGCCATTTTTAAAAATGAATTCATGATTACCATTGGTGCCAACGTATTGATTTGAATATGATACTTGAGATCAGAATTCTGAATATTTACTGATTGGTCAATTGGTTCAACGACAGCTGCATTGTTTACTAAATAGACAGTTGATGGATCATTTGCAACAATTAGGTTACCAATATTATCGATGGTTTCCTCTATTTTTTCCATGTCAGCCAAGTCACATGTATAATGGGAAAACATTACATTCTGTTGTTTTGCATACGCTGCTAATTGTTCATTTTTACTGCGGGAAATACCAATTACATTTATTCCTAATTCTATAAATAACCTAGCAACCGCTTCACCAAGTCCTCTTGACACGCCAGTAATTACTGCAAATTTCATTCTTATCCCCCCATTTGACGATACTACCACTTTATTATGAACAGAACGGCCTGACTTAGTTTTTAATCACAACGGCTTGACTCCCCATTTGCTTCCATGCCTGTTCAAAGTTTTCCCTGTTTACTTTTTGATTCTTTTGTCCGTAGGGATTGTTTATGTATATGGACTTTTCATCATATCCCGTAATAACGACACTATGTACACTGTACGTAATGTTTATGATGCCTGAATGTGTTTCCCACGTTTTAAAATCATTGACTGGCACAAAATTTGCAGTTGTGATTGTCCAAACAGGAATACCTTGGGCTACATGATCTAGGATTGTTTCAATCGGTTCGCCTGTTAGATCGACTGCCTTTTTGCCTGCATATTCTTTTGCAATGTCAACTACTGGACCATGATATACGGATAACCCCGGGCCATTTTCCATATCGCCAACAAACCCATCATTTGGATTTCCTTTTAATCCATTTTCATAGGTTAATGGGACCCGCGCGATTTCTTTTGCAAGTTCATTTTTCGTAGTTTCATAGCCATTGTAATTTAAAATCATTGCTAGACTACTAACTTCACAGCCATTGTATAAACGCGGTGAATCCATTTGATTGATTAATGACACGTCCAAAGGGTCCATTTTCGATATTTTCTTTGGCAGTTCAATCTTATTCTTTTTAGCCAATTTGCTAACATTTTCGGCAAAATTGCTTGCGGGCTTCGGTTCTACAGCTTTCGCTTCACAGGACATAAGAAAAATTATGACCAAAATAAGATAAACTGCTAACAAATTCGTGTTCTTCACAAAAAAACTCCTCAAAACACTGACCTTGATTCAATCTTAAAAATAGTTAGACAATCGCAATGAATTTATCCCCCAGAATTGGCCGGGGAATAAATTATTTAATTTAAAGATATGAAAGTATAAAATTTGGCACTACTTTGAACCCGGGCGGGAAAAGCCGCGTCCGACTTCAGCGCCCAACGGCTTGCGTTTTTATTTTGTATGAACCTCATCCCAATAATGCGCCAATGTTTCCAGCCCTTTATCAAAGCTGTCTAATGGAAAGCTCTCATTTGGTGAATGCAAACGGTCGTCTGGTGTACCAAACCCTAAAAGTACGATTGGGATGTCATATATTGCTTCGATCCATTCGACGACTGGAATTGATCCACCCATTCTGACATAAACGGTTTCTTTTCCAAAAGCCTTCGTATAGCTCGTTGCCGCCTTTTCAATCAGTGGATGATTTGGCTCAACTTTGTACGCTTTAGCTGATAGTTTTTCTTTTTTCACTTCTACCGTAACGCCTGATGGTGCATTCTTTTGAATGTGCTCCTCAAGCAAGCTTTGAATTTTTTCTGGATTTTGTCCAGGTACAAGACGGCAGGTAATTTTTGCAGTTGCTGATGACGGGATGATCGTCTTCGTTCCTTCTCCTTGATAGCCACCGTAAATTCCATTAATTTCAAAAGTAGGGCGTGCCATTGTATGTTCTTTTGCTGTATACCCTTTTTCCGATACGGTTTGGGGTGCACCAGTTGATGCTTTGTAATCCTCCCCTTGTACCTGTTTTATTAATTCGCGTTCTTCATCTGTTAAAGGTTCAACATCATCATAAAAGCCATCGACCGTAATGACTTCCTCTTCATTTTTCATAGATGCTAAAATATGATTCAATGCCATGATCGGATTTCGTACCGCTCCACCATACATACCGGAGTGTAAGTCGTGATCAGGTCCTGATACAGTAATTTCAATACCAGTAAACCCTTTCAAACCATAAAGTATTGTCGGCTGATTCTCGGCAATCATACCTGAATCAGAAATAACAGCAAAATCGGCATTAAATAATTCTTTTTTGTCATGAAGAATTTCATATAAATTTTCACTGCCAATTTCTTCTTCACCCTCAATACAAACTTTGACATTAACAGGTAGTTTTCCCTCTGTTTTCATATATGCTTCGAACACCGCAAGATGCATAAATACCTGGCCTTTGTCATCGCTGGAACCACGCGCATAAAGTCGACCATCACGTACTTCTGGTTTAAACGGATCACTTTTCCATTGGTCAATCGGATCAACCGGCTGTACATCGTAATGGCCGTAAAACAATACCGTTGGAGCGTCAGACCCTGCCTGATTATATTCGGCAAATACTAATGGATGCCCTCCCGTTTCCTGCTGTTCCACTTTATCAAAACCAATATCATGTAAATATGTTTCTAAAAAATTTGCTGCTTCTTTAATATCTTTTTTATGTACACTATCCGTGCTGACACTTGGAATCGACAAAAACTGATTTAACTTTTCTAATAATGAATCACGATTTTCTGTCAGGTAGTTAATTACTTTTTCGCTCATGTACAATTCCTCCTATTCGTTTATATTTATTTTAGCACACCACAAGCAGAGTAACTAGTTGAACGATGTTTTGGCTCCCCGGTTGATGTTTCTGCTCTCGGGCTGATGTTTTGGCTCTCCGGTCGATATTCCTGCTCTCGCGCCGATGTTTCTGCTCTCGCGCCGATGTTTCTGCTCTCGCGCCGATGTTTCTGCTCTCGCGCCGATGTTTCTGCTCTCGGGCTGATGTTTCTGCTCTCGGGCTGATGTTTCTGCTCTCGCGCCGATGTTTCTGCTCTCGCGCCGATGTTTCTGCTCTCGGGCTGATGTTTCTGCTCTCGGGCTGATGTTTCTGCTCTCGGGCTGATGTTTCTGCTCTCGCGCGGCTGATGTTTCTGCTCTCGCGCCGATGTTTCTGCTCTCGCGCTGATGTTTCTGCTCTCGGGCTGATGTTTCTGCTCTCGGGCTGATGTTTCTGCTCTCGGGCTGATGTTTCTGCTCTCGGGCTGATAGTATCATCCCTGAGAGCATACAAAAGAAGGATGGCCCAATACTAGGCCATCCTCTGCTTTATTTCAATGCGTTCTGCAAGTCTTCAATTAAATCGGCACTATCTTCAATCCCAACAGAAACGCGGATTAATCCATCGGTGATTCCAAGTTCAGCTCTTCTGTCAGCAGGAATCGATGCGTGGGTCATTTTTGCCGGTAAGGAGATTAGGCTTTCTACCGCACCGAGACTTTCCGCTAGTGTAAAATAATTCGTACGTTCTAACACTTGTTCAGCCCGTTCTCCATTACCAACGTCAAAGGATATCATCCCGCCGAAACCTGTTGCTTGTTTCGTAGCAATATCATGTCCTCGATGATCCGCTAGGCCTGGGTAATAAATTGTTGACACCTTTTCATGCCCTTGTAAAAACGCGACAATATCCTTCGTATTTGCTTCAATTGCTTCCATTCGCAATGCAAGTGTTTTAATTCCTCGCATTAGTAACCAAGAATCTTGTGGTCCTAGCACGCCACCAACTGAATTTTGGATGAAATGAAGTCGTTCAGCTAAATCTGTGGAATTAACCACAACAAGCCCGGCCACGACATCACTATGGCCCCCAATATACTTTGTTGCACTATGCAAGACAATATCTGCACCAAGGTCTAATGGTTGCTGCCAATATGGCGTCGCAAACGTGTTATCGACAATTAACAACAAATCATGCTTCTTGGCGATCTCTGCCATCTTTTGAATATCGGTTATTTTCAATAATGGGTTTGTTGGTGTCTCCACATATAATGCTTTGGTGTTATCTTTAATTGCCGCTTCCACTTTATCTGGATAACTCGTATCGACATATGAGTGATCCAAATGGAATCGATTTAAGACACTTGTCATTAACCGATACGTTCCACCATACACATCATCGGTCATTAAAATGTGATCGTCTGCATCAAGTAACATCATCACAGAGCTGATTGCCGCCATACCGGAGCCAAATGCAAACCCCGCTTCCCCATTTTCCAAATTAGCAATAACCGTCTCTAATGCGTGTCGTGTTGGGTTGCCGGTTCGGGAGTATTCATACCCACGATGGTTTCCTACCGAATCTTGTTTATAAGTACTCACTTGATAAATCGGTACCGAAACCGCACCTGTTTGTTCATCACCAGTTATTCCGCCATGAATCATTTTTGTTTTTGCGCGCATACCCATTCTCCTTCATATTCACATCCATCCCTACTCAACAGCAGGATAGATATTTTTACTTAAGTATCGGTCACTTCCATCTGGAAAAACAGTAACAATTGTTGTACCAGCCTTGGCCTTTTTGGCTTCTTGTAAAGCCGCATACATTGCCGATCCAGATGAGCTTCCAACAAGTAATCCTTCTTTTTTAGCAAGTTCCTCCACCATTTCAAATGCATTTTTATCTGAAACAGTATAAATAGCATCTATATAAGATTTATCAATAAACTCTGGTAAAAATTCCATGCCAATTCCTTCCGTCTCATGTGGTCCAGGCTCACCACCGGAAATGATCGATCCCTCTGGTTCCACAATTGCGGCTCTAACTCGGGGATTTTCTTCTTTCAAATATCTCGTCGTCCCCATAAACGTTCCACCTGACCCAGCACCAGCAACAAACACATCCACTTCACCATTTAAATCATTCCAAATTTCCGGACCAAGTGTTTGATAATACGTTCTGGGATTTGCTGAATTGGCGAATTGTTTAGGGGAGAAACTATTTGGAATTTCCGTCAATAATTGCTCGGTTTTTTCGATCGCCCCTACCATCCCAGCATCTCTTGGTGTATGAACGATTTTCGCACCTAGCGCTTGCATGATCATTTGTTTTTCTTGGCTGAAGTGTTCCGGCACACAAAAAATGACCGAAAGATTTTTATCTAGTGCAGCGAGTGCCAATCCAATTCCTGTATTACCAGCAGTAGGCTCAATGATGGTACCACCTTCTGTTAGTGCACCAGTTGCCAATGCATCATGGACTAATTCTTGACCAAGTCGATCCTTAACGCTTCCACCTGGATTATAAAATTCAAGCTTTGCATATAAGCGTACCCCTTTAGGTAGCGGGAATTTCGTTAGCTCCAACAATGGTGTCTCGCCAATTAGTTCCTTGATTGAATGATATATCGCCATAATTCTCGCCTCTTATTCTGCAAAAACTTGTTGCCATTCATCGCGATGAGCTAACATTTCGTTGGCTATTTCCTTGGCACCTTCTAGGCTATGACTGGCGGCCCATCCACATTGCACCTCATTACACGCGGGTACTTCGTTTGCCTCTAGCACATCTTGAAGCGTTCTTTCCAATGTATCTAATACTTCATCATAGTTATCATTGTTTAAAATCTGTAAATAAAATCCTGTTTGGCAACCCATTGGACCAATATCCAAAACGTTATCCATGTGATTACGAATATTTTCTGCCATTAAATGTTCAATGGAATGCAAACCGGGCATTTCCATATGTTCTTTGTTTGGCTGTTTGAAACGAATATCATATTTATATACTTTATCGCCATTTCCGCCTTCTGTAACTCCCACTAACCTTACATATGGTGCTTTAACTTTTGTGTGATCCAAATTAAAACTTTCTACATTCATTTTCTTTGTCATATTAAAAACGCTCCCTTTTCCTTATTTTTCAGCTATGATTAGCCAAACAAAATCATTCATTTGTTTACATGTTATCGCAAAATTATTTTCTACAAAAATCTGTTTTAATACATCTATGGTTGGATAATATTCTCGTTTCAGGTCTTCCGCTAACTCATAATAGCCCTCTTTAACAGCGTCTGCTATCATCTGTTCCTTTACTGCTTCTGTCTCAAACATCGTATCGGCAAAAACAACTTTTCCATTTTTCGTAAGTATCTTATCAAATTGTTCTACAGCTGTTCTTTTTTCAGTGTCTGTCAAATGATGAAAGGCATAACTGCTGACTATTGTCTCGACATGTGCTGCTAAAGGTGGAAAATCAATGAAATCGCCATCCTGCAACTGCAGTTTTGGTAATTTTTGTTTTGCTAAATCGCGCATTGCCTGTGATGGTTCAATTCCAATAACTTGGTTACCAGCTTTCATTAACTTCTCCGATAAGTTACCTGTCCCGACCCCAAATTCCAGCACAGTTCCATTGGAATGGGTTACAACTTCATCTAATATTGTATCATAATGGGCAAAAACTGCTTGATATTCAGGATCAAGTCCTTTCACACTATCATCATAGGTCTCTGCCCATCCTTCAAATAAATCAATAAATTCGCGTCCCATTATGCACACAACCCTTATGATTATTAAAACATAGTAAATTACTATGATTAGTATGAATTATATGTATAACAATAGCACATGTTACAGAAAAAATAAAGGAGCATCTCGTTTTGAGATACCCCTTCGAAATTTATTTATTGTCTTGTGGAAATACGCGTTCAATCATATTGCCAATTTGATCAAAGAATCCTTCTACAGGTTCACCATTATCTGCATCATCTGCGTAATTATTTGCTAGGTCAAGGAAATCGGGGTTGGTTGAGACGTAAACATTGTCAATATCTCCATCAACGGATTTGACAATATCGGTAATTTTTCGTTTTACATCGTCTGTCAATTCATCACCATTGTCATTATTTCCATTGTTATTAACGCCATTTTGATTAATACCATTATCGTTACCATTGTTGTCAGCACGGTTATTCATGTCGTTATCACCGTTATTGTCTAACCCTGCAGCAACATATGCATTGTTATCTGTCGTCAAAACATATGCATTGTCAATTACATCAATCTGGTCTGTTATTTTGTCAGCTGCTTTATCAGCTACTTCATACCGATTGTTATTATTGTCACGGTTATTATCGCGATTGCGGTCCATATCCCCACGGTCTCGATCAGCATTTTCCGCATTTCGTAACGTTTGCCCGTTATCTTGATTGTCTGCTGTATTATTATAACGGGTATTTTCTACATTATTATCTCCATTGTCATTTGGCTGATTATCATCATTCGTGTCATTTCCTTGACAGCCAACAAGAGTAAACACGGTAGCCAAGCCAACACTCAATAGTTTCCATTTCATTACTATCTTCCTCCTTACCAATTTGCTTTTAGTATGTATCAGTACATCTAATTTATTCTGCAAACCGGAATTTGGAAAACACACCATTTTTCTTTTAGACAATATAAATAAAAGTCGGAGAAGCTATAAATAATCCTTTAATTTTAAGGAGGGCAAATGAATGGATATTCCAGATTATGATAAAGCATTATTTTACTCATTGTGGGGCCAATGGGATGATTTATTAGTGTTGATGGTACGAACAAACGATGATATGCTCTCGAAAAAAATCCAAAACTTTTTGTATGCTTACCATTATTCACTTGACCAAACAAAAATTCTAGAGTTGCATGATGAATTGCTTTACTACATTGATCATGCCATGAACCATATACCAGCTGCCGTAATGGAAGTTTAACAATCGGGAATACACCTAATAAGGTGTATTCCCTTACTTTTGATGGCCTCTTCCATTTTCATTTCCATGGTTATGGTTTGGTCGATGACCTTCGTTATGTTTTTGCTTTCTGTGATTGTCCCGATTGTGATTGTTATTATGTTTGTGTTTATTTCCCTGGTTATCATTTCCTTTGTGTTTACTATTATTGCTATGATTTTCATTATTTCCGCGATTTCCGTGATTTCCGTTGTTCCCATGATCTCCGTTGTTTCTGTGATTTCCACGATTTCCGCTATTCCCATGATTTCCATTATTTCCGTTATGTGGTTTATGTTTTGGTTCAGCTCGATGATTAGATGACTTACCTTTATTGCGGTGTTGATTCGTTTTTATTTTTTGCTCATTGTGCGAATGTACATTGCCATTTTTAGTTTTTGAGTCATTGGGATGCTGAATTTTTTGACTACCTTCATTCGTTGTCTTTGGTTCATTCGCTTCCGTTTTTTGTTCTAGGTCATGCTGCTTTTGCTCTTTATTATTATAAAAGGAATTAATCATTGCTCTTTCCGTATTGTTTAACTTTTCATCTGTTTCGGGATGTTGGGAATCTTCTTCGTCTAGTTCTTTAGCCATTAATTCATTCATCGACTTATTTTGCTCTTCAGCTGTTTTTCTTACTGCTTTCGGCACTAAAAAAGTGGCAATATTCCAGTCCGCTTTATGACTCGTAAAGTAACGATCTAATGTATCCAAAATGGAAATGTCGCTGTTGTTAACGTAGCTAACCCCAACAATCGCGTTTTTTCCATTTTTAATTAATCCAGACTTTTCACTGTTGTCGATAATAGACGTTACTACTTTTTCCAGTGGTTGATTTTTATATTTCGGTAACTTATCAATAATTAACGACGCATCGTCATTGAGTGGTTTAATTGCTTGAACATGCAACCGATCATCAATTTCCAATTCCACATTTGGATTGATATCAATATTTACATAGGCATATGTTTTATTGCTGCCTGAAATAAAATAAAATGGCAATACAAATAGCAACAATAAACAAGCCATCGCAACCACACGAAGAGAATTTTTCACTTTCTGTTTAGGACGAAAAATAAATAAATAGCGTTTGTTCTCATTCATTAATTCACACGAAACCTCTGCTCCTATAACAGCATCTCTTACTGGTTTCACCTTTGAAAACAGACCATTTTCCGTCATGACAATTGTATATTTACGATGTTTTTCCATCACTATCCCTTTTTTCAATTACCCACCCCCTTCAAATAATCCTTTAGATAAATGAAATCTTCATTCAATACGATGAAAATTGCTAAAATGTATTTTCGATTTCGTTCCAGTGTTTTTTTACTAACATCAACTTTTTTCATTAGATCTTTGATTGGGAGTTTTTTCTTTCGTTCAACAAAAGCTTTCAATTCGGGATCATGGTATAGGATTCTTGCCGTACGAACTGCAGAATCCCTGGCGTCTCTATGTTTTGGAGAGACCTCTGTTAATTCTGTTAGGGTTAATTTATACTCCGACAACTTTTCTTTGAACTCAGCAATTTCCTCGCGACGAAACCAGGCTTCCTGTTGTTGTTGATATATTTCTTTTACTGCAACAATTTCGCTTGCGTTCTCCATCTGCTCCTCATCATAGTTTTCATCTAAAGAAGCGGACACTGGCGTTTTTTGCATAAAACGAATATAATCAATTACTTTACGCTTGACGACAAGTTTAGCAAACGATAAGAAAGAACTTCCCCTGTCTGCCGAATACGTCATAATAGCTTCATTAAACGCTGCAAGACCAATACTAAATTCATCATCCTTTTTCGGATCAATATACCGTTTACAAACTTCCGAAACACATTTAGCTATAAAAGGCTGGTACGTTTTTAAAAGATAATTTTGCGCGACTTTGTCCCCTTGCTGAATGGAAACGATCATTTCTTCAAGGGATTTTTCTTTTAATGACTGGTTTTGAATCAACCAAAAACACCCCCAGCCACTATAAAATACGATTTATTTGTCAACTTTTTGGGTGTATCTGTAACGTATTTCGCATTTATTTTTCTTCTATTTAACATGATGTATCCACCATCTCTATTATTTTTTATTACACAACTTTCGCACCAATAAAATAAGATCATATAGTTTACTAAGGCAAACTTGGAACGTTTCTAATAATTGCCTTGACAACCTTGGTAAACATAAAGGCTGTTTACTAAAAGATTGGGACTGCGATTACTCGTCCCATCGAAAACATTTGTTGTTTTTATACAATAGAAATAAAATGCGACGTAACTGCTGGGCTCTTTTCTATAAGTACGTACATTTCCCGCCGTCCGGGGTCGCTCCGGGTGGATGCTTTCCGCGGGCACGGCCTCAGCCTCCTTGCCCCGGCGAGGGGTATGTCGACGTTGTCCGCAAAGGACGGTTTTAGTCGACCTTCCTTTTCAAACCACTCTGCGGGGTCTTCGGACACGTGCTGGGGCTGCGCTAACTCGCCCCACCGAAAACCATTGTTCCCGCAGGAGTCACCACCCTCCACTCACCCGGACTAGTAAAGTGGTAGAATGCGACTTTATGGAACACATACTACTACAGTTAATTGTAGTAAATGTAATACCAGCGAAGGAAAAACACGAAGACTCCTGCGGGAAAGCGAAGACGATGAGACCCCGCAGTGAGCGTTCTTTGCTAGCGAGGAGGCTCAGCGCGAGCCCGCGGAAAGCGTAGTGTTTTTCCAGAGCGGCCGAAGAGAACCGAACAAGATTTTAAGTTATGTCACATTTTATATCAAATGCGATTAATCTAAAGTCAACTTGAGCAGTGAATCTCCATCCTTCCTCATTCTATCAAGGCTTATTTATCCATTTCACGCTGCAAAAGTTGAATTTATTATTTATTATTATCATTCTTTTTCTGATTAGCTTACTCATCAATTTGAATTGACTTTTAGCATTGACTGTTATAAGTGTGTCTTCAAAAAGTCCGGTAATTTTATCCTCCTTTTTGAACAACCTCTATAAGCCAATATAATTAATCCTAACGCAAGCGTGTAAACCTTGCTATCACAGAATATTTACAGTTTGTTTAAATATTGATTGCAGTGGTATAGCGCTTAACATTGCTGTCCTAAATTTACATATTGTTCTCCAAAACAAAATGAGATGGACATTATCCATCTCATTCGTCGGCTTCATAAAAATAATCAATCGGGATAAATAATCCGACTTTTCCGTGTGTTTTGTCGTCAAGCGTAGCAAACACAACTCCGATTACGTTGCCCTGTTCATTTATAACTGGACTGCCACTGTTCCCGCGATAAACCGGTGCCTTCATCATCACTACTTGCTCATCCCAATCATCTAGTTGCGTATAACCAATAATTGTACCCTTGTTGGCGATGCCATGAAAGCGAAGCGGATTCCCAATAAAATAGATGGATTCATTCGGCTTAAAGGTTGTCTCTTGAGCAAGGTCTAGATGCGGCAAATCTTTTCCATCTGTTTGTAAAACTGCTAAATCAACATCTGGGTAATCAGCTACAACTTCTGCTTTAAAAAAGCCATCGTCCGGAAATGTTACCGTAACAGACTCTTCGCCTTCAATAACATGATGATTTGTCAGTATGGTTCCATCAGCAGAAATGGCAAAACCTGTTCCTTTGCTCTCACCTGTTTCCACCACAACAATTGACTGTTTGTAGTCACTTATATTGTCTTGGGTTGATAGTTTAGCTGATGTCAGCAAAAAGTCAATGGCTGGGATAGAAAATGTTTTTGGTAGTAAGGCTACAACATTGAAGACCATAACAAACGCAATCAACCAAAACGCCCACTTTGGAAATGGGTGTTTTGGTTTCGCGTTCTTTTCTTCCTGTGCGCGTTTCAAAGCCTTTACCCGCTCTTTTTCAACTAGCTCGAGTAGCTCATCTTCCTCTATTTCTTCATACAAATCATCGTCAAGCCCATCACGGTCATTCTGTTCCCTATGATTCATACGTCACCTCGTATTACACAGCCTCTCGTGCTTTCCCCTGCTGCATTTGATACATTTGATGGTATAAGCCGTTCTGTCTGATTAGTTCATCATGATTTCCCTCTTCTACTATTTTACCATGTTCCAGCACGAAAATCGCATCCGCTTGCTGGATTGTTGACAAACGGTGGGCAATAACGAGTGTTGTACGACCTTTTTTTAATACCTCCAGCGCTTGTTGAATGATGTTCTCTGTTTCCGTATCGATATTCGCTGTTGCTTCATCGAGAATTAAAATAGCTGGATCAAATGCCAATGCCCGTGCAAACGAAAGCAACTGTCTTTCACCTAATGAAAATGTCGTACCACCCTCTGTCACCTTTTCATCATATTTTCCAGGTAGCTTTTCAATAAATCGATCCGCACCTACAGCACGTAACGCATCAATCGCCATTTCCCGGGTAATATTCGGATCATTCATCGTTACATTTGAAATGATTGTACCGGAAAATAAGAACGGATCCTGCAGTACAATTCCCATATAGCTTCTAACCTGCTGGCGTGACCATTCGCTTGTTTTCTGACCATCTATGGTAATTTCCCCTTTTTGAGGATCATAGAAGCGAAATAATAAATTCATAATCGAGCTTTTTCCTGATCCCGTATGACCTACAAAGGCCGCTGTTTGACCTGCATCAACCTGAAAGGACATATCATGAATGACATAATCCACATCATTATAAGCAAATGAGACGTGATCAAAACGAATGTTGCCGCGATATTTCTTAATTTTATTATTCTTTACCTCTTCACCATCATGATCGATTAACTCAAAGACACGCCCCCCAGCTACTCGCGCCTGTTCAATCAATGGTAGCTGGTTGATAATATCCTCAATTGGTTCAAATAGACGGTTTAAATAATCGACAAACGCATATAAAACACCAATCGAGATGATGCTACCTGGTTCTAATGAAGCTGATCCGAAGTACCAAATGAATCCAACAAACGCTAAATTACGAAATACGGTTACAAGGTTATACGATGTAAGCGCACTTAGTTTAACAAGTTTACGATGGTACTTGAAATTACGTTCGTTTAACACCTCGAATTCTTCCTTTGTTTTTTTCTCGCGACGAAAGGCTTGAATAATCGGCATGCCTTGAATTGCTTCATTAATATTGCCGTTTATTTCACTCACTGTAGAACGGATTACTTTATTATATTTCGTTCCAAAATGCTTATATACCTTCATCCAGCCAATAATCAGTGGGATAAGCAGCAAACTAATAGCTGCTAGTTTCACATCTAAAATAAACAGGGCAATAAAAATACCCGCCATGTAAATAATACTCGTTACAACAATCGATAACACCCGTTCATACAAGTCACGGATTGCTTCTGTATCATTCGTAATACGAGCCACGATTTTTCCTGCTGGTTGATCAACATAGTAATCAATCGGAATTCGTTGCGTGTGTGCAAAAATATCGTTGCGCATTTTTTTCACAATTTGGTTGGACGCCTTTTGTAATAAAAAGGTCTGAAAAAATTGAAAAAAACCTGCGATAACGAGTAGCACCATATACAACCCAAGCAAGAAAATAATCGGTCCTTGTTCAGGCTTGAAAAATGGATATATTTCTGATAACGAAAGCTTTTTTCCTGTAAACGATAATGTCTCGTTCGCCTGCTCAATCGAGATGGTGTCTCCACTGACACTTCGCTTACCAGATAGCGGAACTTCTTCCGTGACAAAATAATAATCATGCCCAACTTGCAAAACGGTTGCCATACCTTCTGTTTGATCTTTTTCCGTCGTGCGATCTGCCCGTTTGTAAAAATGATCCCCATAGGAAACGGTATATTTATCATTATCCGACTCAACTTCCTGCCAATTGCCTTCTACCCCAAGAATGTGGTCGTCAATAACGGTTTTTGCAATTAAAGGACCCGCTAATTCAAGTGCAGTAGCAACGACCAGACAAACCAAACCAATCAAAATGCCCTTCTTAAACTGTAATGCATAATTTACTAATCGTTTTTCTGTCGATTGCTTCATTAGGAGACCTCCTCATCTGCTAACTGCTGTAATTGATATTGTTGTTTATACCAACCATCACGCAGCATTAATTCCTCATGTGTACCTTCTTCAACAATTTGCCCATTCTCGAGCACAATAATGTGATCCGCATGTGTAACTGCTGACATTCTGTGTGCCGCGATAAAGGTTGTTTTTCCGCTGCGCTCATTTCGCAAATGCTCCATAATTTTTGCCTCGGTTTTTCCATCAACTGCTGACATGGAATCATCCAAGATCAAAATTTGTGGATTTTTAATAAATGCTCTTGCTAATGCAACACGCTGCTTCTGTCCTCCAGATAAGGTCACACCACTTTCTCCTACCTCTGTATCAAGTCCGTTTGGCAGTTGTTTTATATCATCCAGAAAATGCGCTAAATCTAACACACGGTATATTTCTTCATCTGTTGCATCTGATTTACCAAACTGAATATTTTCTCGAATTGTTTTGGAAAACATCATTTGATCCTGTGGTACATAGCCAATCCAGGAACGAATCTGTTCCAAACTAATGGCTTGCAAATCAGAATTTGATACGTTGATTTTGCCAATTAGACCTGGATATTGGCGGAGCATGAGTTTAAATAAAGTCGTCTTTCCTGCCCCGGTCTTTCCCACAATCCCAATTGTTTGCCCTTGCTTCACTTCCAGATTGATGTTCTGTAGCTGCCTTGTTTCTGTGAAAGGATAGGAAAAGGAAACATCCACAAACGAAATTGACTCAACCGTTGAGACCTGTTTCGGATTTTCTGTATTTTTTACGTCTGCTTCATAATCCAATGTTTCGTTAACGCGATCCAACGACGCATTCCCACGCTGTAAAATATTAATTAATTCCCCAACAGCAAACATCGGCCAAATTAACATTCCAAGGTAAACATTGAATGTAACCAAATCGCCAAGTGTTATCCAATTTTGAAAGACTAATAATGCCCCATATCCAAGTCCAATTGTATAAGATAGACCAACAAGAATTTTCATCGTTGGTTCAAACAATGCATCAATTTTCGCTACGTCAATATTTTTTTGATAGACATCTTCTGTCATCGCCTGAAAGCGCCCTTCTTCCTGTCTTTCTTGAACAAAGGCACGAATAACTCGAACACCACGAATGGACTCTAATACGTCATTGTTCATTTCACCAAAAGCCGCTTGTGCCTTCATGAAACGAGCATGGATAGCTGAACCATATTTATTCATAACTGCTGCCATAATTGGCAATGGGATCAAGGCAGCAAGTGTTAATTTCCAACTAATGGTAAACCCCATCATTGCGACAATCATCAGCATGAAGATGCTTGAATCAACAAGTGTTAGAACACCAAAACCAGCCGTTAGTTGAATCGACCGCAGATCATTGGTAGCTCGGGCCATCAAATCACCTGTTCGATATTTCCCAAAAAAAGTTGGCGTCATCGTTAAAAAATGATCCATTAATTTGCTCCTGGTCCAACGTTCCAAAATTGCAGCACCACTAAACAAGGTGAAGTCCCATAAAAATGAAATCGCATAATGAACAAATGTTAATAAAAGATATCCCGCTACAATCATCACCAATAATTTTGCAGTCAATGTTTCAATCTGGATTTTATCAATAGCAAACCCAACTAATTTAGGTGGAATCAATCCAATAGCACTAGCAATAATTAAAGCAACAATCGCAAATACATACCGCTTCCAATAATGTTTAAAAAACCAATCTAACTTCTTAAAAACCTGAAACAATTCCCTCACCTGCTTTGTTTAAAAATCCAATACTTATTTTCACTTAATTGTTGACCTTTTACATTTTTCTCCCTCTCCCATACGTTTTTGTTCAATAAAAAAGCACACGCCTATGACGTATGCTTTCATAATTAGGGGCACCTTTCCCCCTTAAATAACAAAAAGGCCACAGACATATGTGACCTTTCGCAAAACAAGATAAAGAATATGTATAACTACAATTCGTTTCTGTTATTTGTGAAGGTCACACAACATATGAAATTTTGGTTCGTTTGTTGACGTTGACGTAGTAGTTGCAGTTTGTTTTCCATTGTCGTGACCTCCTTCCATTTTTTGATTCCTAATAATTATAGTATTAGCAAAATTTAAAGTCAATCTTTTTTTCGGTTTTTTCTTCAAATATAGGCCTATTTAACCGAAAATAAAGATAGATAACATAATGGAGCAGGCACAATCATATCGATTGTCCTAGTTAACAGGAGGAATGAATTTGTTAGGCACGAAGAATAAACCATCCCAATTACAAGAACAATTAAACGAGGCTAATGAACAAATTAACCAATTAAAGCAGGAAAAGGCAGTGATCATCGAAGAAAACAATCGATTCTTACAGCAATTTGAGGAAAATTTAACAAGTACAATTCAGCAACATGAGCATGTTAACGCACAGCACCATGATTTAGAAGATCTTATTGTACAAATCAAACAGCATTTTGAGGAAATTCAATCACTTGGGAAAAAATCAAGTGAACATTCAAACCAATTAGTTGATAAGGGACAGACATTGGTACAATCCTCCGATTCACTAGCAAAGCAAACAGAAGAATACCAAGATATTATGGGGAATAACAAGCGCTTAATGGACAGCCTGGAAACACAAATGACAAAAACAGCAGGAAGTATGCAAGAATTAGGCGAACACTCCAATACCATTAAAGAAATTGTGCAAGTTATAAGTGATATTGCCAATCAAACAAACTTGTTGGCATTAAATGCCTCAATCGAAGCAGCACGTGCTGGTGAACATGGCAAGGGATTCGCCGTAGTTGCGGCTGAAGTTCGTAAACTTGCCGAAAATACGGCTGAGAGCACGTCACACATTGACGAAGTAACCACAACTATTCAGCAAAAGATTCAAGAAGCGGAACAAGATACATATGAAAACCAGAAAACGTTGCAATCTTCCACGGAGATGAACAAGAAAACAGTTGATAGGTTAAAAGAAATGGCCACCATTGTCGAAACAGTAAAATCAAATACCCAAGATGTACTAGCAAACATGAACAACCAAAATGAACTAACAATGGAAATGGTTCATTATATTGACGAAACAAATGAATCATTCGAGACAATCAAACAAGCGATTACCCAGCACATTGATGATGCTAAAATTGTCGATAACCAACTTGCTTCAGGTGTAGAAGGGGTTAATGAATTAGCGAAAAAGTAATTAAAGAAGCAGTTCCAAGGGATCGACCAATGGAACTGCCTCTTTTTATTTGACTGTTTTCACATCTTTTTTATTAAGCCCTAACTTCACCATGTTGTTCACTTTAGCAAATGATACTTGTGTTTCCTGGGCAATCTCTTCTACTGAAACATATGGGTGTTTGACACTGAAATTTCTGACTTTGTCGCTATCTTTTAGGCATGTAGCACACATCATAAACGGGCTGGATTCCATTGGCCTCTGACACAATCGACAATTTCTCAAAAATTTCCCCATTCCATCACCCCTTATGCCTTTGTTACGTATAGTATACATCTTTCGGAAAAATTTAACAATACGGTTGTGTGAATTTTTAAAAAATAGTACTATTGACAGTTAAACATAAGCTTTACCCTTAAAAGCATGTGCAAAAAGAACCAATCGATTGGAAGGCAAGGTGCAATCTTTTATTTACTTTGAAAGGTCGATCCAACCTTCTAGCCTACACAGTAATTACAGTTTCTTCTTCAAAATTAATCCATAAATGTGTCCAAAATGGTATAATTCATATAGCTATTTTCTGATGAGTGTTTTAATGTGATTTTTTTCACAGCTAGTAATGGTTTCCCATGCTATTTTTTAAGTAATAGAGGGAAATAGATTGGACGTGGTATATATGCTTTTAAATGGACCTTACAAAAAAATTGAGCCTGCTAGCGGGGCAATCATTATGGCAAATGGGATTTTTCTGATTGGTGCAGTAGAGGCGTTTCCACTGTTAGATGTGCAATTGGGTAAATATTTAGCATTTATTTTACTTGTGGTATGGATTTTTATTTATAAATCGCTATCTGTACAATTCTTTCATCGTGACTTTTTAATTTCGTTTATCAAACATCCAGTAAATTCATTTGTGATAGGAACATGGATTGCAGGGGTTTCCGTTTTGTGTAATGTATTTGTCCGTTACTTCCCTGATATTCGGCTAATTACACAGGCAATGGGGATTCTTAATACGTTTTTATTTCTATTTTTTCTATTGAATTGCTTTTACAATTTCAAACAATTATTAGGTGAACATAAAAACTATCCTGTACATGGGGCTATTTTACTGTCTACTGTTGGTACACAATCCATTATTATTTTGTTAAACAATGTTTTTTTTCAGTTTCCAGTTTATTTTTCAGAAGCAATTATTATTTTAGGTTTTACATTTTATTTAGCTGGCATCATTTTAATTGGTAACCGTTATATTAGACAAAACGACTGGACAATAGCTGACGATTGGGCAAATACAAATTGCATTATTCATGGTGCGCTTTCCATTACTGGTCTGGCAATTGTGACAACCAATACGTTTACACCTGTTTTCATAACTGTTTTCTGGCTTGTTGTTTTCGCCTTACTAATTATTGTTGAAATTGTCGAGGTCATACGAGCCGTTATCAGGGTCAAATTATATGGGTGGAACAAAGGAATTTTCACCTATAATGTTACCCAATGGTCACGGAACTTTACATTCGGTATGTTCTATACTTTTTCATTGGTCATGCACAAAAATCCGTTTTATCCAATCAATGAAAAACTTTATCAGTTCCAAGAAGTGTTTATGTCATTTTGGGCGTGGGTTGTCTTAATTGCACTCGTTGGACAAATTGCTATTTACTTTAAATCACGTATTGAATCGACCCGTTTCTGGAAAAGCCGTGACCTTTCACATCAATAGGCTGGGCACTGGTTCTGGACGTAACTATTCCTCCATGGGAACAATTAGAGCTAAAATTTATACTTCTTTACTATTAAAAAACCTGCTATTATTGAATAGTAGGTTTTTTACATACTGGATGAGGAGATGAGTAGACTTGCAATTAGAAGAAATGTTGACGTACAACAAACAATTTGTCGAAGGAAAGGAATACGAAGCCTTCCAAACGGATAATCTTCCAAATAAACGGATGGTTATCTTAACTTGCATGGATACACGCCTGGTAGAGTTACTTCCAAGAGCATTAAATATTCAAAATGGCGATGTCAAAATGCTTAAAAACGCTGGAGCTATTATTCGCGATCCATTCGATAGCATTATGAAGGGTATTCTAGTCGCTATCTATGAACTGCAGGCGGAAGAAGTAACCGTAATTGGGCACCGTGATTGTGGGATGTCACATGTCGATACGGATGTTTTAACTAACAAAATGATCGAGCATGGTATAGAAAAAGAAACATTACAAACGCTTGAGCATGCTGGAATCGACTTACATGATGAATTCCGTGGATTTGATTCCGTAGAAGAATCCGTTCAACACAGTGTAACCATTGTACGAAACCATCCACTTCTCCCTAAACACATAAAAGTACACGGATTAGTAATTGATCCCGGAACCGGGAAACTAGACGTTGTAACAAAAGGCTAATTTATCATATATTACAAACTGTCACCAGATTAAATTGGTGGCAGTTTTTTTGCTTAGACTGTTTTATATAAGATTGTTGTTTTTGGGTATGAATAAAAACTGAACTGTTCGATGCTGTGAATTTCGTGTTCGAGGTGCGCGACTTTTCGGCCGGGATGCGCGACTTTTCGGCCGGGGTGCGCGACTTTTCGGCCGGGATGCGCGACTTTTCGATTGAGGTACATTGTTTTTATTATAATTTATCGAATTTCTCACATACTAATACATAGTAAGTAGTTTCACCAGGAGGAACGTATGAAAATAAATCGTCGGCGCAAAAAACAGCCTAATAGCATTTTCCCTTTAAAAGTAGATAAATTAAAACAAATTATGCAGAGTAAGTTTGAAAATAATGAGGACCTAATTTTTTCGATTTACGAACATCAAGGCAAAAAAATTGCAGTGTTCTTTATTTCATATCAAGCCGATTCGGACAAAGTCGAGGATTTTTTATTGGACCCTCTCCTAAGCAGCAAGCATGAATGGACAAGTTCATCCATCTTGAATGAAATTCCTTTAGGTACTGGTAAAACCACCGTTGCACTCGAAGATATCCTAGAAAAACTTTTGATTGGTGAAGTTTTTATTTATGTAGAGAATGAAGAAGAGATTGTTTCATATATATTGCTTAAAAAACAGCATCGGCAACTGTCAAAGGCGGAAAATGAAACTGTAGTACTCGGACCGCAAATAGCGTTTACCGAATCACTTATTACCAATTTAAATGTCGTCCGGTGGAGTATTCGGTCAACCGATCTTGTTTTAGAAAAAATAATGGTTGGCAAGCGGTATCCACGTGAAGTTCGAATTGTTTATGTCAAGTCCGTGGCGAATGAGGTAGACGTTAATACAATGCGACAACGGCTTCAAGATTTGGATATCGATGAACTTGAGGATAGTACGGTATTACAACAATACTTAGATGATTCATCAACTAGTATTTTTCCGCAATATTATTCGACGGAATTGCCCGATCGCTTCAGTTATGCAGTCAGGCAAGGACGAATTGGTGTGTTAACGGAAAATAGTCCAACAGGATTCATCGCACCAACTACATTTTTTAGTTTCTTTGAATCAACAGAAGATATGTATATGCGCTGGCAAGCAGGTTCATTTTTACGGATTATGCGTTTTATTTCTATGTTTCTTGCGGTCATTTTAACGCCATTATATGTTGCAGCAGCTACCTATCATTACGAGATTATCCCGACAGCCGAATTAATTACACTTGGCCAATCCAGGGCTATCGTGCCTTTTCCACCAATAATTGAAGCTTTAATTCTAGAATTTTTAATTGAATTACTTCGAGAAGCAGGAGCACGGCTGCCGACAAAAATCGGCCAAACAATTGGTATCGTTGGCGGGGTTATCATCGGGCAAGCAGTTGTTGAAGCAGGATTAACAAGTAGTATTTTAATCATAGTTGTCGCATTAAGTGCTTTATCTTCGTTTACCGTTCCAGGATACTTGATGGGGACATCGATTCGTGTTATTCGCTTTCCAATGATGCTTTTAGCGGGAGTGCTGGGACTGATCGGGATTATGTTTGGACTCATTTTTCTCATCATTCACTTATTACGAATTAACTCGTTAGGTAGACCCTATCTTTCCCCTGTGTATCCGTTTCGCTGGGCTGATTTAAATAAAGCTTTGTTTCGCGCACCATTGCAATATGAAAATAAGCGCTTTTTCTCATTTAGACCGAAAGATTTACTCCGTTATAGAAGGGGTGAAGCAAAACGAAGACATGATATTGACGAGTAGGTGACAGGATGGATATTAATGTTAACGTAAAATCAAACCTGCGCATTCGGGCCTTCTATTTGTTTTTTGTAATCGTATCAATTCAAGTAGGTGTCGGGATTATGGGGGCTCCAATGTATATTTTTAAGGAAGCACGCCAAGATTCCTGGATTTCTATTCTGCTTGCTTTTATTTTTATCTGCGCCGTCTTATTTGTCATGTTTCGTATCCTGAACAGTTATGAAAATGCAGATATTTTGGGTATCCAGGTAGATGTATTCGGAAAATGGCTTGGCAAAACACTTGGTACCATCTATATTCTTTATTTTGCGGTTGCATTATTTTCCATATTAGTTACCTATATTGAAGTAATCCAAATATTTATTTTTCCAGATATTAGTCCATTAATTTTGGGTTTCCTTCTACTATTATTGGCCATTTATAGTGTACTTGGAGGCATACGCACCATTATCGGGGTTGCGTTTCTATTCTTTTTTCTCGCTCATTGGCTAACATTCCTGATCTATGAACCAGCAACACATATGGATTTCACCCATTTTCAGCCTTTATTTGATGCATCCATTGTTGAATTATTAAATGGATCCAAGACTACATCTTATACATTTGCCGGTTTTGAAATACTCTTTTTCATCTATCCATTTGTTCAAAACAAGAAGCAAGCTAAATTACCTGTTTATCTAGGTGCCTCATGGTCAGCAGCATTGGTTTTTATTTATACGGTAGTCGCAATCGGCTTTTACAGTCCACAACAATTAGAAGACTTGGAATGGTCGTCTTTATCTCTATACAAGATCGTCACCTTTCCATTTATCAAACGGATGGATTATATTGTGATTGCTGAATGGATGATGGTAACATTGCCAAATATGATTTTATTAATGTGGGGTATAACATATGGATTGAAACGATTGTACAAAATTCCCCAGAAAGTCACTTTATACATAACATCCTTTATTCTATTCGTTTTAACCGGATTCATTTCGTATCACTATTGGATAATTGAGTTAACAGATAGAATTTCAAAAATTGGTTTCTGGATTGTTTATATTTACCCATTTTTCCTTCTTCCGCTCGTGATCATTAAGAAACGTTGGCGTACTAGACAGAAAGGAAAGGAGGAAAAGTGATGCAAAGAAAAGGAGGAATCCTTCTCTTGTTGGCGATTTTGCTCACAGGGTGTGTCCAAACGAAAACAATTGAGGATCTTGGAATTATTAATACACGTGGAGTCGATCTCATCGAGGATAACCAATTGGACACAACCATAGTTATTTTTAAATTTGATTCCAAGAAACAGGAAGTCTCTAAGATCGTTTTCGGAAAAGGGAATACAATTAAAAATGCCCGTCAACACGCTAGTTACCATACAAGATTCCAACTGACACCGGGAGCAATTGATTTGGAAATATACGGAACAGAAGCCGCGAAAAAAGGAATAATGCCCTATTTAGATACATTAAACCGAGATGCTAGAGTATCAGACACTATGAGCTTAGCTGTAAGTGATACGACAGCAAAAGAAGTTATTATGTCAGGGGAAAAAAGTGGCATTCCAAATACTGGTCGTTATTTACATGACCTGGTCCAAAAAAATATTAAAGTGAATGTTATTCCAAGAATTAACTTACATGATTTTGTGCACTTCTATTTTGATAGAGGAAGGGATCCTGTCTTGCCAAGTCTAGGGGTAAAAGATGGCAAGCCCGTTTTATCATCCCTGGCAATCTTTCGAGATGATAAGCAAGTTGGAAACATACCGATGAAAAAAGCCTTTTACATTACGATGTATAATCAAACCATCAAAGATCTTTTTATTGAGATCCCCCTTCCGTTAAAACCATTTGCAAAATATGCCTACAATATGAACAAAGACGAACTGGATAATCGTCAATTTTATACGTTGTTGACTGTTCTTAATGGCAAAAACAAAACAAAAATGACCGATGTACAAAACTTGAAATTCCAAACAGAAGTCAAATTAGAAGTAAGCTTAATGGAAATGACAGAATCAATCAGTGTGAAAAGTCAGGAAGCTATAAAGCAGATGGAAAAGGAAATTGAAAAGGTGGTCAAACATGAGTATGAAAAACTCTTGAAAGAATTACAAACACTAAATGCCGATCCTTTTGGCTATGGTACCATTTATAAAGCAAACAAATCGGATGGAAAGCTAAAAAGATCAGAATGGCGCGATAAATTTCCTACCATTGATGTAGACTTTAAGGTCAATGTAAAAATTCTCCGCCATGGGATGGTACCGTAAGATTGCGGGCTTGTTACGGCATATGGAAAGGAAATTGGGTGATTGCCAATTTCCTTCATTTTTGTATAGAAACATTGTTAGGATGTGAACCAACACGCATCCCCTCATCCATTTGATCCAATAATTTCATATCCCGCTCATCAAGGTGAAAGTCAAATACTGTTATGTTTTCTCTTTGCCGTTCACTATTTGTGGATTTTGGAATAACCACAAAATCACGCTGCAAGTGCCAACGAATGATAATCTGTGCTGGCGACTTTTTATATTTTTCACCGAGTTTAACGAGTAGTGGATCATCCAAGTACGTTGCTCTTCCCAAAGGGGACCATGATTCAATAGCGATTCCCTTTTCGTGACAATAGTTGATTGTACGTGTCTCAACTAATTTCGGGTGTAATTCAATTTGGTCGACTGCTGGTTGCACTTCTTGGGTGCGGGCTAGTTCTTGTAAATGGTGATCGAGAAAATTGCTCACACCAATTGCTTTTGCCGCTCCATCTTTGTATACCTTTTCTAACGCTTTCCATGTCTCCGGAAAAATAGTAGGAACCGGCCAATGAATGAGGTAAAGGTCAACATATTCTAATCCAAGTCTGTTCAAACTTTTTGCAAACGCCTCTTGGGCACGCTCAAATCCATGGTCATCATTCCAAACCTTCGTGGTCACAAAAATTTCTTCTCTCGGTATCCCTGAATCCTTGATGGCCTTGCCTACACCTTCTTCATTGCCGTAAAAACTAGCTGTGTCGATGTGCCGATAGCCAAGCTCAAGGGCATTTTTAACCGTTTCATATACCTGTTCAGCTGGTACTTTATAAACCCCTAGACCTAATTGCGGGATTTGCTTTCCATTATTTAGCCTCTTTGTAGTGTTAGGATTCATCTTTTACAACTCCTTTGATTCCAAGTTTAACGTATACAGGACTACTCTTCCATTATAAAAAGCGCGGGCTCCTAATTAGGAAGCCCACGTTAAACTTTTATCCAATATACTCGTCACTTTCATCGACATCATCAGCCACAAGCCCTGATAATACATGCACACGTAAAATAAAACCAATTAATTTGTTATCTTCATTCACAACTGCTAAGGGAAATTTAGATTCTAATGTTTTTGCGATCAGATCATTTACATATTCATCTTTCTGAACAATTGTAATATCCGTAAGCATGACATCTTGTAATGATTTCTTTTCCTTGATACCGGTAATTGCATCATCAATCGTGACAATTCCTTTGACATGTCGCTGCCTATCTACAACAAAGACACTCGATATGTTATGTTTCTCCATTTCTTTAACCGCTACATTTAGGCCATCTTTCATGGACACTAAAGCATTCGGTTTTATCATGACATGTTCTGCTTGAAATACTTTTGAACGATCAATATCTTTAATAAAATCGGAAATATAATCGTTTGCTGGTCTTTCAATAATTTCCTCAGGCGTGCCAGTTTGAATAACACGGCCATCTTTCATTACTGCTACTCGATCACCGAGTTTGAAAGCTTCATTTACATCGTGCGTAATAAAAATAATTGTCTTTTGTAAACGCTCTTGAATATCAAGTAGTTCTAACTGCATTTCCCGACGAATTAATGGATCTAAGGCACTGAAAGGCTCATCCATTAATAGAATATCTGGATCATTCGCTAAAGCTCTGGCCAATCCAACTCGTTGCTGCATTCCACCAGATAATTGGTCTGGATATTTATCCTCATATCCTTTTAAACCAACATTTTCAATATTTTTTCTAGCAATTTCCCGACGTTCTTCTTTTGATACGTTGCGAATTTCTAATCCATATTCTACATTTGCCAAGATTGTTCGATGATTAAATAGGCCGAAATGTTGGAACACCATTGCTATTTTTTCTTGACGAACTTTTTTAAGCTTTGAACTGTTATGTTTAACAATATCTTCACCATCAATGAGGATGGATCCATCAGTCGGTTTGTTTAACAAATTAAAGCAACGGATAAGGGTAGATTTGCCACTACCCGACAAACCCATGATGACGAAAATTTCCCCTTGTTTAATTTCCAATGATGCATCATATACACCAACTGTATGTCCTGTATTTGCAAGAATTTCCTGTTTCGACATACCTTCTTTAACTTTTGGCAGAACCGATTTCGGTTTTGGCCCAAAAATTTTTGAAACGTGTTCTATTTTTATTTTCGCTGTCATTCGTTTACCCTCCTATGCCTTTGGAGTTTATCAGCAATCCCACTAGATACACGGTCAATAATGATTGCTAAAAATACAATACTAATACCAGCTTCAAAACCTAGGGAGATATCAATTCGGTTAATCGAGACTAAGACCTGCTCCCCTAACCCTTGGGCACCAACCATTGAAGCAATTACAACCATTGCAAGTGCCATCATTGTTGTTTGATTCACTCCGGCCATAATCGTTGGCAGCGCTTGTGGTAATTGAATTTTACGCAGCATCTGCCATTTTGATGATCCAAATGATTCCGCTGATTCAATCACTTCTTTATCCACGCCACGAATAGCCAGTTCAGTTAGTCTAATAACAGGTGGCAATGCATATATTAATGTTGCGAAAATAGCGGAAATGTTTCCTAAACCAAAGAAGAAAATTGCTGGAATTAAATAAACAAAACTTGGCATTGTCTGCATGGCATCCAGAATTGGTCGCATGACTGTTGAAAATCCTTTACTAAATGCCATCCACACACCAGCAGGAATCCCAATCAAGAGAGAGATAATTACCGCTGTCATCACGATCGCAATGGTGGTCATCATATCTCCCCATAAACTAAATGTCCCAATTAAAAACACAAACAGACCATATAAGACACCTGAAAATAATGATTTAAAATACCAACCTAGTAAAAAGATTACTAGAATGAATGTCCACCAAGGCATCCATAGTAAAAATGCTTCAATTCCATTAATAAATTGTGAAGATATGATATAAATAAAATCAAATACACTTTCTAAAGTTGTATCTAAAAAGTCTACTATTCCCTCTACGTAATCTCCTAATTTCGTTGTTATATCCGGAAAGTTTCCCATAGGCAGACTGTCCGTTAAAACAGCCCTGTCACCTCACTTTATAATTAATTAGAAAAGCAGCCAACCATTAAGACCGGCTGCTTGATTTGATTACATGGATTCCTTCACTTTTTTTGCTATATCCTCAGGAACCCAACCTGTCCAAATATCCTCATGCTTTTCCATCCACCACATTGCTGCTTCTTCTGGTGATGCACCGTTTTCTTCCATGTAGTTAAGTGCCTCTTCTGTTAATGCACTACTAGTTTCATAATTACTTAGAAAGTCGACCAATTCAGGTGCTTTATCAGGCAAATCTTTATAAACGGCCACAACAACATCATTCGGTGGAAATGCAGTTGCTTTTGTTTCATCATAAATCTCTTTATCGTATTCTGGTTCTTCCAATAATGTCAGGTCATATTTTGCTGTTACTGCAGTAGGTGACCAGTAATATCCCACCCATGCATCTCCTGCATTAATTGCATCCGTTAACGATGTTACAATTGCTGCATCTGAACCTGGCTTAAAGTTTACAAATGTATCATTTAAACCATAGGCATCCATTTTTTCGGTAATTGCTTTCTCAACAGCCCAACCACTTGGCGCATTAATTAAACGACCTTTATCCGGTTCAGCTGGATCGGCAAACAATTCTGGATATTTTTTTAAATCCTCAACTGTCTTTAAGTCAGGTGCCATTGGTTCAATACCACGCTCGTCATCCCCTTCGATAACATATGTCGGTACGTATAAACCTTGCACGTTATCATCAAAGTTTACGGATACCTTTTCAATATCCCCTTCATCAAGTGCTTCATTGTATATTTCTTTAATATTGTCAGTCCATACCTCCATGTAGACATTGATATCCCCTTCTGTTAATCCTTGAAAGGTTGCTGCTGTAGATCCACTTGTTACCTCAGTATCAATGCCATAACCCTCTTCAATAATTTTTTGGGCAATGCTATTATGAACTCGAATACTATCCCAGCCAGCATCAGCTAGAACTATTTTATCAATTTCCCCATCTGCTTCTGTCTCACCACAGGCAGAAAGTACCACTATTAACATAGCAGTAAACAATAACAAGACAAATTTCTTCATTTTCTTTCCCCTTTCTTTTTTTTTCTAATAAAAAATGAATAATTCCAATAGAATCAGTTATTGGAAAATTAATGATGTTAATAGACAATATTTTACCTATTTAATGGAAAATAAACTTTTCTGTACTTGGCTCAAAAAGGAGGATCCTATGTAGCATTTAACATTTAACGAAAAGATGGTAGCAAAATCAATTAAAGGTAATTAGCTTGACAACATTATTAATGGTATCGCAAATATTTTTTTTGGACAAATGCGTTAAATACCGAAAATATGGAATTATTGTCGATAAAACAAGCTTAAATATGGATAGCATTGTTTATTAGCTATATTACTACAAATACTCAATATAACTTCCATTATGTAACTTTAAAGATATGTATGTGCTTTTTATTTGAAGGCTATTATCCTTAACACGAAACAAATCCGTCATTTTTGTGACACAAGTTTTAACGGCTTGCGTTACTAAACTAAAGTTGGTAAACTATAATGGTTCATTAAGTGAACTATTCACCTTTTGAACTTTTTTCAAACGGAGGTGAACGTTTTGCACATGGAATTAAAAGACCTAATAAATCGGCATCAAAATGCAATGAACACGATTTATCGGAATATCAACATTATTATAAAAGAAAAAGTTCATTCTGATATTACAACAGATCAATTTTCTACGCTGCAGTACATACAAAACCATGAGAAATGTACATCAACCGAAATTGCTCATAGTTTTGGTATCGGAAAAAGTGCTGTTACCGCCCAAATTAACCGGTTGTTTGATAAAGGATTAATTGAACGGGTTCGGGATGAGAAAGACCGTAGAAATGTTTATTTGCATGTAACATCAAAAGGGGCGGGTCTTGTAGACTATACAGAAAATGAGGTATATGACGCAATTGGTGCTCATTTAGCACATTTTGATGATCAAGAAATACTAACATTTATCCATTCCCTGGAAAAGTTAGCAAACGTGATGGACAATGAATAGAAAGGGGTTCACAGATTGAAACACATTATAAAATTTCGCTGGCTCATTGCTGTACTTTGGCTAGCAGTGGCAGCATCATTATTTATTTTTGCACCAAATCTCCAGGATTTAGTGCAGGAAAAAGGACAAATAACTGTCCCTGAGGGCTACACCTCTCAGGAAGCACAAGCATTAATTGAAGATATGTCAGCTGATGAAGGAAAAAACACAGCAAGTTCTGTACTTGTTTTTCATGATGACGATGGATTGGATAAGGCTGATAAAAAGCAAGTTTCACAAGCCATCAATGAATTAAAGGAAAATAAAGAAGAGCTTGGTATTTCCGATATTCTTGATTTCACGGAAGATCCGGCAATTGAAGATCAAACCGTAGCGGAAGACGGAAAAACGATCATGGTTCCATTTGAGCTTTCTCTAGAAAATGAGGAAATTAACACATCTCGCGAAAAGATCTATGACACAGTAGAAAATATTGACGTTGAGCACTATTTAACCGGTGAACAACTCATTCAACAAGACATCTTGGATAACTCAGAAGAAGGTTTGAAAAAGACAGAGTTTATCACTGTTGGGTTAATCCTAATTATTTTATTTGTCGTGTTCAAATCATTTGTTGCACCATTCATTCCATTACTAACTGTCGGTATCAGTTATCTTGCAGCACAAGGGATTGTCTCCATTTTAGCTGACACAGCTGGTTTTCCATTATCGACCTTCACACAGATTTTCATGGTCGCGGTCATGTTTGGTATTGGAACAGACTACTGTATATTATTAATTAGCAGATTTAAAGAAGAAATTGCAAATCATGATTCCATTAAAGAAGCCGTCGCGAAAACCTACAAATCAGGTGGAAAAACAATCTTCTTTGCTGGTATTGCTGTATTGATTGGTTTCTCAACAATTGGGTTATCGACATTTTCCCTTTATCAATCAGCCGTTGCGGTTGCGGTTGGTGTAGCAGTCGTACTGATTGCGTTAGCAACATTAGTTCCATTTTTCTTAGTTGTTTTAGGGAAAAAATTGTTTTGGCCATTTGATAAAAATGTTGCCCATAAGGAAAGCCGCATTTGGGGAACCGCTGGAAAGTTTGCTTGGGGCAGACCTGTCGTAGCTTTAGTTATTGTGGCCGTCATTACTTTGCCATTTTTACTAACCTATGATGGTAATAAATCCTATAACTCCCTTGAAGAAATTGGCGATGAGTACGGATCTGTAAAAGGGTTTAACTGGGTTGCTGACAGTTTTGGACCAGGTCAAACAATGCCTACATCTGTCGTACTTGAAACAGATGAACCGGTTGAATCTACGGAAGATTACCAGGCAATTGAAGATATTTCTGAGGAACTTGCCAAAATGGACGGCGTTGAACAAGTTCGTAGTGCAACACGACCAGCTGGTACAGTTATTGATGACTTTTTAGCTAAAAACCAAACAGGTATGCTAGCAGATGGTATCGACCAAAGCACGGAAGGTATTACAAAAATTCAGGAAGGATTGCAGGAAGCCGCTTCAGAATTAAAAAAATCAGCACCACAACTTAAGGAAGCCCAAACCGGCGTTGACCAATTAATGCAAGGCACACAAGATGCCAATAATGGTATTGGCGACATTAGCAATGCCTTGACGAAAATTCAAAATGGGATTCAGTCTGGCTCTCAAGGTGCAGGTGAAATAAAATCCAACCTACAAACCATTAAAGATAACTTGGATCAGACCATTACAGGAAATAAAAAGTTATTGAAAGGTTATCAGGCAATTGCTGATGGACTATCAGGTGTAGGCGGGCAAGAAGTGGACGCTCAAGGTATTGACGAGCTTAAAAGTGCAATGCAAGGTTCATTACAGCAACTAACAGCATTGCAAAAATCGCAGCCAGACCTAAATAAAGAGCAGCAGACACAATTAGGTACCGCAATTAAATATACAGAAGGCGCCATTGATGGAATTACCCAATTACAAAATAAATTAAAAGATTTGCAAGGCGCGCAAACACAACTACAAACGGTTAACGAACAGTTCAATACGTTAAACCAAGGATTGAGTGACTCGATTGCAGGTCAGGAAAAATTATCATCTGGAATTGGCGAGTTAATAGCTGGTGTTGAGCAACTTCAATCCGGATTAAACCAAGCTGCTAATGGGCAAGGTGAAGTTGTAAACAACATACCAAGCTTACAAGATGGTTTGTCACAAATTTATGGCGGGCAGGAAGAATTAAAAACTGCTTTTGCCGATATGCAAGATCAGTTAGATCAACTTTCAGGTGGACTAGATGATAGTTCAGATGGATTGAAACAAATCAATGATGGACTAACTGAGGTACAGAATCATCTAGATCAATTTGATACCGACTCAAGTAATCCTGTTGTCATTATTCCAGAAGAAGCACTGGAAAATGAAGACTTTATGGCAGGAACAGAACCATATCTTTCTGACGACAAAACAATTACTAAATTTGATGTCGTATTATCGCATAACCCATACTCAACCGAAGCAATCAATATGGTTGATAAAATAAAAGATACGACAGACAAAGCAAAACAGGATACCATCTTCGCAGACAGTGATCCTAAACTAGGCGGTATAAGCAGCACGAACAATGATTTACAAAACATTTCTGATGCTGATTACTCCCGTACAGTATTTCTTATGATTGCCGGGATCTTCATTGTCTTGGTCATTTTGTTACGCTCATTAGTGATGCCACTCTATTTAATTGGGTCACTAATCCTGACTTACTTCACGTCGATGGGTGTTGCTGAACTTATTTTCGTGCAACTACTTGGCTATGACGGGCTAACATGGGCCATTCCATTCTTCTCCTTTGTCATGCTCATGGCACTGGGAATCGACTATAGTATCTTCTTAATGGACCGCTTCAACGAATATAAAAATGGTAACATTAAAGAAGCACTATTATCGGCGATGAAAAACATGGGAACCGTTATTATTTCGGCCGCAGTTATTTTAGGCGGTACATTTGGCGCAATGCTTCCTTCAGGTGTTTTATCACTCTTGCAAATTGCAACAGTTGTACTGACGGGATTGTTTCTATACGCATTCGTCATGCTACCATTATTCGTTCCGGTTATGGTACGAATCTTTGGTAAGGCAAATTGGTGGCCATTTAAAAAATAATAATTCTGTTATATAGAAAACTCCCCTTTGCTTGGATCTAGCAAAGGGGAGTATTTATTTTCCTGTTTCTTTAATGATTTCTATAACGCGTTCTTTCGCCTTTTCACTTTGATACTTTTTCATATGATCGATCATGATTGGTGCTTGTTCTTTCAATTGGTTAATTTCCTGCACTAACCGTTCTTCCGTTACATTTTCTTCTTCTAGCACGCGGGCATACTGTTTTTCTTTAAAGGAATTGGCGTTGATAATCTGATCGCCTCTGCTTGCTTGTCTGGATAACGGGATGAGCAGCATTGGTTTCTGTAATGCCAAAAACTCATAAATGGCATTGGAACCTGCTCGTGACAAAACAAAATCAGTCGCAGCAAAGAGATCTTTTAATTCCTCATTCACATATTCGAATTGTTTATAGCCTTCACGATCAATTGTCGTATCTATTTTTCCATTTCCGCAAATATGAGCAATTTGGAACGCTGGTAACAAATCATCTAAACTAGTGCGAACGGTTGCGTTTATTTTTTCCGAGCCACCGCTTCCACCCATGATTAATAATACCGGTTTTTCCCGAGTGAATCCGCATAACGTCAAGCCCTTTCCTCGTTCGCCTTGAAATAGTTCATCACGGATCACAGCTCCAACATATTCCGCTTTTTGTTCAGGTAAAAACTTCATTGTTTCCGGAAAAGTTGCCAGGACCTTTTTCGCAAACGGAATGGCCAGCTTATTCGCAAGTCCTGGGGTGAAATCTGATTCATGTATAACTGCCGGAACACGTCTTAGTTTTGCCGCCATAATAACAGGAACCGAAACAAATCCCCCCTTTGAAAAAATGATCGAAGGTTTACGTTTTCCAATAATCCGCCAAGCCTGCATGGTTCCTTTTATAACTTTAAATGGATCCTTGATATTTTCCTTTGATATATACCGGCGTAGTTTCCCGGTTGATATTGGGTAATAGGTTACATGATCCAACTGCTCAATTAGTTTTCGTTCAATCCCACGCTTAGATCCGATATAATCAATTTCCCATCCTTCTTCCTGAAATGCCGGAATCAATGCTAGGTTTACGATAACGTGTCCTGCAGTTCCGCCACCAGTAAAAAGGATTCGTTTCTTTTTCATAAATTGTACTTCCTTTCTATCTTTAAAAAGGTATAATTGCTTTTGGAGCATTGTTTGAGATAACGGATGATAAATTAAAATCCATCTCTATCCTAATGGAAAACGACAAAAAAAGGAAGAGTATTATGCATGAAACAACAACATTAAAAGAAAAATTAAAGCTTTTCACCATCATTTTGGTGCCTATTCTTATTACACAGGTTAGTATGTATTTGATGAACTTTTTCGATACCGTTATGTCCGGCCAAGCTGGTGCAGAGGATTTGGCCGGTGTTGCTATCGGTTCGAGCCTTTGGGTACCTATTTTCACTGGGATCAACGGCATCTTACTGGCTATCACGCCGATCATCGCGCAATTAGTTGGTGCAAAGGCTGACAATGAAGTACCAAAAAAAGTGCAACAGGGAATTTATTTGGCGACAGCGTTAGCAGTATTAGTCGTAGCTGTTGGTGCATTACTGCTTAACCCCATTTTACAAATGATGGACCTTGAAACAGAAGTCAGACACGTTGCAAAATATTATCTTATTTTCCTTGCCGCTGGTATTATTCCATTATTCATCTTTAACACATTACGCTGTTTTATTGATGCACTAGGACAGACACGCATGTCGATGTTGATCATTTTAACATCGTTGCCATTAAATATTTTGTTCAACTATATGTTTATCTTTGGAAAATTTGGTATGCCGGCGTTTGGCGGGATCGGCGCCGGGATTGCCACAGCGATTACCTATTGGTTGGTTTGCTTGTTTGCTTTAATCGTCATCTACAAAATTCAACCATTCCGTGGCTTTCAAATATTTTCAAACTGGGTTGGTCCTTCATTAAAAGCGTGGTGGGAACAACTGAAAATCGGCATTCCCATCGGTTTTTCAATCTTTTTTGAAACGAGTATATTTTCTGCGGTAACGTTATTGATGAGTGTCTATAACACTAGTACGATTGCCGCTCACCAAGCTGCAATGAATTTTGCTTCCTTATTATATATGATTCCGTTAAGTGTCGGGATGGCATTGACGATCGCAATCGGCTTTGAGGTCGGTGGCAAGCGATTTGCTGAGGCACGAACGTATGGCTATATTGGAATTAGTGGTGGATTGTTTATCGCAACATTTTCCGGTCTAGTATTATATATTTTCAATGACACGGTTGCGGCCATGTATAATTCCGATCCTAAAGTGATTGAGTTGACGACACATTTCATTTACTATGCGATTTTTTACCAACTTGCAGATGCCTTTGGGGCGCCCATCCAAGGTGCATTAAGAGGATACAAAGATGTTAATATTACACTAGTTATTTCTTTAGTCTCGTACTGGGTGATTGGTTTACCTAGCGGCTGGCTACTTGCCAATTATACTGCATTGGAACCATTTGGATATTGGGTCGGTATTATTATCGGATTAAGCTGTGGAGCAATTGCCCTAGTTGGCAGGCTTATGTATATCCAGAAAAAGCATATGCGTAATGCAAAGAGAAGGCTCGCATAAAGCATACTTTACACTATTAAACATAAAAGACCGCCATGGAAACGTGGCGGTCTTTATTAATCATATAAAAATTCCAGCTACTGTAGCAGATAGGATTGATGCAAGTGTTGCACCGACAAGCAATTTCATGCCAAATCCGGATACTTGTACGGCCTTTTTACTATCAATTGCTTGTACCGTTCCGGCGATAATTCCGATTGATGAAAAGTTGGCAAAACTCGTTAAGAATACCGATACAATCCCAACTGTTTTTTCTGACATACCTCCAAGGATATTTTGGAATTCAAGCATGGCAACGAACTCGTTTGTGACAATTTTTGTCCCCATAATCCCACCAGCTTCGATTACTTCACCAGGTGATATTCCCATCAAGATACCAATTGGTGCAATGATATATCCGAGGATTTGTTGTAATGTTACACCTGCGAACACGGACTGAATGATCCAGTTTACCAGCTCGAGTGATGCAATGAACGCAACAAGCATGGCAGCAACAGTCAAGGCAATTTTCCCACCATCAAGTGCACCATTTCCCATTGCTTCAAAAATACTTTTATCCTGTGATACATCTTTTACATCTACATGATCTTCTGCCTTTGGTACATTGACAGGTGCAATCACAGAGGAAATCATCACTGCACTAAACATGTTCAACGGCAATGCGACTAAAACATATTCAGGCGGCAAAATTTGTAGGTATGAGCCTACAATCGAAGCAGAAACAGATCCCATCGCAGAAGCGCTGACAATGTATAAGCGATTTTTTTCCAAGTGGTGAAACTGTGTCTTAATTGCAAGCAATGCTTCGGATTGACCGAAAAAGATACTATTTACGGCATTGAAAGATTCCACTTTTGGTAGACCAGTAAGTTTTGATAAAAATCCGCCAAGATATTTGATGATAAACGGCAAAATTTTTAAATACGTCAATACAGATAAAAGCGTTGAGAAAAAGATAATAAGTAATAGCACATTAAAGAAGAAGACGCTGCCACCTTCATTAACGGCAATTCCCCCGACAACGAAGTTAACACCTTCTGTACCGAATTCAATTAATTTATTGAAAACAGACGAGATACCATTAATAATTTTTTGTCCGATTTCGGTTGTAAACATGAACCAGGTTATTAAAAATTGTGCAACCAACATAACAACGATGCCCTTGTAATTGATATTTTTTTTATCATTAGACATCAAAAATGCTAGTCCGAGGACAATAATGATTGCAACAAACCCTAGAAGAATATCCACGGATGAAGCCTCCCTTTTTATTTTTACGACAAGTAATTGTAAATGCTTACAATTTTCGCGAATCCAATAACGATTTTAACAGGTTGTCAGACGTCTTGCAAGGTAATTATCGAACCAATTTTTTCTCTTCTATTTATTTGTTCCCAATCTAATAACGTTTTAATAGTGAGAATACAAAAAGCCCCAGCAACCGTTTGCCGAGACTTTTGATCATTACTTGTATATTAATGTGCTGGAAAGAAAATCATTTGCAGGACAAATATTACTCCGAATACATATAAAATCCAGTGAACATCTTTCCCTTTTCCTGTTACCAATTTAAGTAACGGATATGTGATAAAGCCAATTGAAATCCCAGTTGCAATACTTGACGTTAACGGCATAGTTAAAATAATCGCGAAGGCTGGGAAGGCATCATCAAATGTTTTCCAATCGATACGTGCAAGCCCCTCCATCATGAAGCAGCCAACTATAATCAATACCGGTGCGGTAATCGCTGGTAAGTCTGAGATCGCGCCAATAATTGGTGTGAAGAAAATAGAAATAATAAATAAGATTGCTACGACAACAGATGTTAATCCGGTTCTCCCACCAGCGGCTACACCAGATGTTGATTCTACATATGCAGTTGAAGGACTCGTCCCAAACAAAGAACCGACTGTTGTAGCCGTTGCATCAGCCATAAGTGCTGATTTTGCACGAGGTAGCTTACCATTTTTCATATACCCTGCCTGCTCGGCAACGCCAATTAATGTACCTGTTGTATCAAAAATCGTCACCAATAAAAAGGCAAACACAACCGTGTAAAGACCATTACTGAATACACCAGTTATGTCCATGTCAAAAAACACCGGGGTTGGTGGTGCCGAAGTAAATCCATCAAACTCTAATTGTCCGGTAAAAAAACCAATCACGCCAGTTATGATCATTCCAATAAACAATGCACCTTTCACATTCCACACCATCAAAATTAATGTAATAAACAAACCGACAATCGTCAATAACGTTACCGGTGCATGTAAATCACCAATGCCAACCATATTCACATCATTTGGAACAACAATTCCAGACATCTTTAAGCCTAAAAATGCAATAAACAAACCAATTCCAGACGTTATACCGAATTTTAAAGATGCAGGAATTGCTTCAATCAATGTTTCCCGCAACGTTGTAAAACTTAATAACATAAAGATAATACCTGCCAAAAATACAGTTCCAAAAACCGTTTGATAAGACAATCCTTGCATACCGACTACACTGGCAAAATAGGCATTTAATCCCATTCCTGGTGCAATTGCAATCGGATAATTAGCAAATAAGGCCATACACAATGTACCAACAACTGCTGAGATGATTGTTGCCATAAACACTTGATCAAATGGAACCCCTGCTGCAGAAAGAATTGCCGGATTGACAATAATAATATAAACCATCGTCAGAAAAGTAGTTACCCCACCTACTATTTCTGTTCGGATATTTGTATTGTTTTGTTTTAACTTAAATAGTTTTTCCATCATACCACCTTGCTTTCCGAATAATATTAATCAACATTTAATATAATATTCGTTTTTAGTTTGTTTTGCAATAGAATGCCGGAATTTTTATAGTAAATTCCTGTTTTCCATGGAACACATATGATTAAATCGCCATTTTTACTAGAAGATAATTTGATGTTAAGAAGTGTGCCTTTAGGAAAAATTGAAATTTACCTTCGTGACAAATTTTGCGAACATGCTATAATTAAATAAATCTCAAAAAAGGAGGTGCAAATAAATGAACGGAGACTTAAAAATAGTATTGACCGAAATCAATAAATTAAATAAAAGATTTGATGTTCTTGAGGGGAGATTTGATACGTTTGAAGAAAGGTTTAATACGCTTGGGGGAAGATTTGATACGCTAGAAAGCAATTTTAATTCATTCAAGGACACGGTAAAGAGCGAATTCGACAAGGTTCATAACGAATTTGGTAATGTTTATAATAAATTCGATAATATTCATGAAGAATTTGATAATGTTTATAATAAATTCGATAATATTCATGAAGAATTTGATAATGTTTATAATAAATTCGATAATATTCATGAAGAATTTGGTAGTGTTTATAATAAATTCGATAATATTCATGAAGAATTTGACAAGGTTCATAAAGAAATCAAAGATCATTATGAATTCAGTGAAATGAATCATAAATTTATTAAAACAAATTATGAAATGGCCTTCAAAAATATAAAGTCAGTACACGATGATATCCAATCAATTAAAGAGCAGACAGTAAAAAATACAGAAATTAAACCTAAGGTAGAAACCCTCAAAGAAACAGTTTCTGAAATGCAAGCGGATATAAAGTTATTATTAACAAAAGCGGAAGCGCCCGTTAAGCGACGTACGGACTGGACTGAGCCGTAGGAGATAAAGGAAACACGGTGAGAGTAAGCGAACCGATGTTGACTTATCGTACGGAGGTGAGGGAAGTCTCGCTAACGCTTTAGTGCTGGAGCTGGACGTGGCTCATCATGTCCAAGCACAAAATAGAACCCCAATTTTATACACCTTGTCTCCTAAAAAAAGTTGCATCTAAGTAACATCCTTCCATAAGTCCACGTAAAACCAGCCAGAAATTATCCCAAAATAAAAAGCCTTGCCATGATCGATTTCCATCAAGGCAAGGCTAATATATTTTTTCATTATCCTTCTAACAATAAATCATATGGATCTTCTAGCAATTGTTTAATACGTACTAAGAATTGAACCGCTTCTTTTCCGTCAACAATACGGTGGTCATATGATACTGCTAGATACATCATTGGGCGAACTTCAATTGTATCATCCGGCATTACCATTGGGCGCTTAACAATGTTATGCATACCAAGGATACCGACTTGTGGTGCGTTTAAGATAGGTGTAGACATCATGGATCCAAATGTACCACCATTTGTAATTGTGAACGTACCGCCTTGAAGATCTTTCAATGCCAGCTCTTTATTCTGTGCTTTTTGACCTAAGTTGCCAATTTCACGCTCGATGCCAGCAAAGTCTAAGCGGTCTGCATCACGAACAACTGGTACGACTAATCCATCATCCGTTGAAACAGCAATTCCAATGTCATAGAATTTTTTCACGACAAGTTCATTGCCTTGAATTTCAGCATTTAATAATGGAAATTCTTTTAGAGCGCCAACTACTGCTTTTGTAAAGAATGACATGAATCCAAGCTTTACATCATGTTTCTTAATGAAATTTTCTTTACGTTGACTACGTAGATTCATAACAGCTGTCATGTCTACTTCATTAAACGTTGTTAACATTGCTGATTCTTGTTGTACATTAACAAGATTTTTCGCGATTGTTTGGCGACGACGAGTCATTTTTACGCGCTCAACAGGCTTGTCGAATTCAGTTTTCTCGGAGTTCTTTGGTGCTTCTTTTTTAGCCTGTTTTGTTTGTTTTTGGTCGTTACCACCTTTTGCTGCAGCTTCTACATCTTCTGGGCGTACACGTCCTAATGGGTCGCGCGTGCTAACTTGACTTAGATCAATGTTTAATTCACGTGCGCGTTTTCTAGCTGCAGGAGAAGCGATAACATCCGTTTTATTGTCTTCTTTTGGTGCTTCTTGTGGTTCTTCTTTCGCTGCTTCTTTTTTCGGTTCCTCTTTTGGTGCTTCTTTTTCTTCTGCTTTTGGCTCTTCTTTTTCAGCTGATGCTGATGCATCGCCGCCAGCTTCCCCATTCTCGTCTAGTTTTGCGATGACATCGCCAACTTCAACGTCAGTATCTTCTTCAGCGACAATCTCAACAAGAACACCAGCATAATCAGAGTTTACCTCAACGTTTACTTTGTCTGTTTCCAGTTCAACGACAGGGTCACCTTTTTCGATTTTGTCACCTTTTTTTACTAACCATTCAGCGATAGTACCTTCTGTGATTGATTCAGCAAGTTCTGGAATCTTTATTTCTTTCACTGGAATCTCCTCCTTTATTCGTTTATTGCTTCACGGATGATTTGATTTTGTTCTGTTTTATGCACATTCGGCTCACCAACTGCAGGGGCTGAACGATTAGGACGACCAATATAACGAAGTGTTTGACCTTCTTTTAACAAATCACGTAAATAATCATCAACAAAGTTCCATGCTCCCATATTTTTCGGCTCTTCTTGAACCCAAACAATTTCCTCAAGATTTGGCAAGTCTTTAAGTTCTTTTGCCAGTTGATCCTTAGGGAATGGATAAATTTGTTCCAGTCTTAATGCACGTAACCAGTCAAGGTTTTCTTCTGATTTATCGATTGCCTCTTCTATATCAACCATTACTTTTCCGCTTCCAATTAGTAAACGTTTTGCATTCTTTTTGCTTACTTTTAGGTTCGGTTGTGAACGTAATGGTAAGAATTTTCCTTCTGTAAATTCTTTTGCCTCTGATGCTACGCGTTGATTACGTAACAAGCTTTTTGGTGTCATTAACACAAGTGGTCTAGCTTCCTCACGTCCACGCATTGCTGCTTGACGGCGCAGCAAATGGAAGAATTGTGCAGATGACGTTACATTTGCTACAATCCAGTTATTTTCTGCAGCCAATTGTAAATAACGTTCCAGTCTTGCACTCGAGTGCTCTGGACCTTGGCCTTCATAGCCATGAGGTAATAGCATAACCATATTTGATTTCTCGCCCCATTTAGCTCGGGCAGCAGCAATAAACTGGTCAAAAATTACCTGTGCAGCATTAGCAAAGTCACCAAATTGTGCTTCCCATATAACTAATGTGTTTGGTGATTGTACACTATACCCGTATTCATATCCTAATACACCTGCTTCAGAAAGTGGGCTGTTACGAATATCAAAAGAAGCATCAGCCTCATCTAATCCATGCATTAGGCAATAAGAATCACGTGTTTTTACATCATGTAATACAACATGACGGTGTGCAAATGTTCCACGCTCTGAATCCTGACCAGTTAAGCGAATTGGAATACCATCTTGTAAAATGGAGGCATATGTCAACGCCTCTCCAGCACCCCAGTCGGCTTTGTTACCTTCTTCTAAAACATTTTCACGACGTTTCAAGATTTTTTCCAGCTTTTTAAATCCAGTGAATCCTTCTGGCCGTTTTAACAATCCTTTGTTTAATGTTTTTAATTGATCTAAAGGTACAGCTGTTTCAAATTGATCAATGTTATTTGTTAATGCTTTTGGCATCCCTTTTGCCTCAGCCTCGCCAGTATCATTTTCCTTCATACTGTCGTAAATATCACGTAAGCCTTTTTCGACTTGCTCGGTAATTTTCGTAAGGCCGTCCTCTTCAATGACACCTTTTTCCTTTAATACATCAGCGAAAACATGTGCTGCTGTTGGATGGTTATCAATGTCCTGATATAACTGTGGTTGTGTTGTTCTTGGTTCATCCATTTCATTATGACCATAACGACGGTAACCAACTAAATCGATTAAGAAATCTTTATGGAACGTTTTACGATATTCATACGCTAGATTCATTGCTGAAACACATGCAATTGGGTCATCCGCATTAACGTGAATGATTGGAATTTCAAACCCTTTCGCTAAATCACTAGCATATCGTGTGGAACGACCATCTTTTTGATCTGTTGTATATCCAACAAGGTTGTTTGCTATTAAATGAAGTGTTCCACCCGTTTGATAACCAGGTAATCCACTTAAGTTTAATGATTCAGAAACAACACCTTCACCAATAAATGCAGCATCGCCATGAATCAAAACACTAAACGCTTTGTTTATATCTTGTTCTGGATAGCCTTTTTCCGAACGATTATCTTGTGCTGCTCGAGTAAAACCTTGGACAACTGGATTAACAAACTCCAAATGTGATGGATTGTGTGCAAGCGTAATATGTGTAGACGCTTCATCGCTATCCTTGACTTCTGTTGATGCCCCAAAGTGATACTTCACATCCCCAGTCCAACCATAATTAATTCCCGTTGAACCTTCTGATGGTATTAATTCTTTATCCGGTGAATGGTGAAATTCAGAAAAGATTTTATCGTATGGTTTTCCAAGAATATGTGACAATACACTCAACCTGCCGCGATGAGCCATTCCCATCATAATATGTTCAATTTTTTCAGCTGTAGCATGTTTCACAATTTGGTCCAACATTGGAACCATTACTTCTAAGCCTTCAATTGAAAAACGTTTCTGTCCGACAAATGTTTTTTGTAAAAATCCTTCAAAACCTTCTACATGGGCAAGACGTTCCAGTAATTGTTTCTTTTCTTCGTCAGTTAATGATAAATAAACATTTCCTGATTCAATTCGCTCTAGCAACCATTTACGTTCATCATCATTGTTCACATGATCATATTCAAACGTAATTGTTCCAGAGTAATATTTTTTCAATTGTTCAATCACATCATACCCGTTATCCACACCATTTGGCGCTTCTTCCCACAGCCATGATGCAGGGATACTTTTCAAATCTTCAGTTGTTAATCCATATGATTTTGGATCAACGAGTTCTGATTTACGGTTTTTATCTCGTCCAACTGGATAAATATCAGCTTCCAAATGCCCATAACGACGAATAGCCTCAACAAGTTTCATCGCTGAGGTTAGTTTTTTTACATCATTTATAGAAGTTGATGGTGCCACTGACTCCATTGCTGCACCATTAGTTTGGTGCTTCCAGTTGGGGGCTCCATATTGATCAAAAAGTTCTTTTAAAGATGAATCAATTGCATCTGGATCCTCTTTGTATAAGTCATATTGTTCTTCAATATACCCCATGTTAGGACCATAAAATTCTTCCCAGAAGCTAACACTCGATTCTTCATTCTGTGCCACGTCTTATACCCCCATTAGCAGTTAACTTTCTCCGTTTTTATAACGGTAGTTTCACATTCCGTATCCATTATAGAACTGACGAATGACTTCATCAACTAATATACCCTATTTTATAACGATAAACAACATAATAAGTGCCCTTTTTGACAGGAAAAGAGCTAGGTTTTTGAATTCGTAAAATACAGAAAATACGCACCCTTATTTTAGCAGAGAAGGGGGTGTGAAAATTAACTTTAAATGGGAGGTTTTCACAATCTGCTGCACTTGACAATGTGACGCCTTTTCAACTTTATTAACTTATAGTTCACATTCGGATTTTTTTTCGGTATAATGAGGACATACTAAATGATATATTCTTGTTACATAGCTATAAAAGGAGGCAACACACATGAAAATGGCATTATTAATGGGTGTTATCGTTACATTCATCGTATCTTTCTTCACATCCGGTTACGAAGCAAAACCAGGAAAACCAACGAAACAATAAATTTAAAAGAAGTTGCTCCGCCTTTAAGTTAAACGGAGCAACTTTTTATTTTAGATTGGCAAATCCTTGCTGTCTTAATGCTTCATACACAATAATTGCTGCTGTATTGGATAAATTCAGCGATCTTACCTTATCTGTCATATGAATGCGTAAACACCTATCTTCTTTTCCTTCTAACAAACTTTTCGGAATCCCATTCGTTTCCCTGCCAAACACAAAGAATAATTCCTCTTCCGTATTGCTATAATCATAATCCGTGTAATACTTGGTTCCAAAGTTTTCTATATAGTAGAAATTACCATTCGGATATGTTGCGTATAATTCTTCAATTGAATCGTATTCCCGAATGTCAACATGCTTCCAATAATCGAGCCCTGCCCGACGTACCATTTTATCATCAGTAGAGAACCCTAGTGGATGAATCAAATGAAGCGTCGCACCTGTAGCTAAGCATGTTCGTGCAATATTTCCCGTATTTGCCGGAATTTCTGGTTGATATAAAACAACATGTAAACTCACCTATCATTCTCCTTACCTAGTTAAATACGAAGATTATTATACCACTACTCGCCAATTCGAAAAAATTTATAGTTTATCTTCGGTGTCCATGCGGTCGAATCCTCGTATGACCAATAGCGATTGCGGCTGTTGGATGTATGTGCATTGACAAGTGGCATTCCATTGGCATCCTTAGCGACAACAATCGTATTATGATTCCATCTACCATCTCCCTCAAAATCATAGCAAATCACGTCACCTGGCATAAGTTCATCTGCTGTTTGCAATTCCTTTCCTTTTAAACCTTGTGTTGAACCACTTAAATACCAACGCAAGGAATGTGCTACCGACCAGCTATAACTCCAATTATCATTTCCGTTTTGATACCACCAACCACGTCCCCGATCAGGCGCCCCCCACATTGGAGCCCCACCTGCATAAAGACATTGAGACACATAATTCGTACAATCAACATTAAACGTACGATAGGCAGGATTATAACTGTTCCACCAACGCTCCGCATACTTTACCACAGCAAGTCTGTCATATGAAAACCGGTATTCCTCCAAATTCCGCTCGTCTTCTGTTGGCATTGAAACACTTTTTTCAGCTGATTCCGGCTGCCGTTCCATCTGCAAATGTTCGATTTCATAATCGTGGTTTAAACGAAATTGGAGCGGTAGTACTTGCTCCTCTCGATAAAAGAAATCATCTTGTTTCATTAAAAAGGATAAATGGAGTAAATACTGATAAGTCGATCTGTGATCATAACGCAATTTTTGGAAAATATGCCCTTTCCCCTGAATCCTGCTTATCTCTACACCACGTTCCTTACATAATAATTTCTTTTGTTCCCACCACTTCTCGTTATTCCGATCTGATTGAAGAAAATCCAGCCACCACTCTGCCAATTTTTCCATAAAAAATCCCCTCCATTACATTTATATGGAAAGGAGGCTTGTCCAAATTATAAATTTTCTGTGCGGTGGGATGAATTTGGATTTGGGACGATGTTTCTGTTCTCGGGCTGATGTTTCTCGTTTCGCGCCGATGTTTCCGTTCTCGGGCTGATGTTTCCGCCCTCGCGCCGATGTTTCTGTTCTCGGGCTGATGTTTCTCGTTTCGGGACGATGTTTCTGCTCTCGCGCCGATGTTTCTCATTTCGCGCCGATGTTTCCGTTCTCGGGCTGATGTTTCCGCTCTCGCGCCGATGTTTCTCGTTTCGCGCCGATGTTTCTCATTTCGCGCCGATGTTTCCGTTCTCGGGCTGATGTTTCCTCTCTCGCGCCGATGTTTCTCATCTCGCGCCGATGTTTCCGCCTTCGCGCTGGTGTTTCTGTTCTCGTGCCGGTGGTTCTTGTTTCTCTCTGCTGCTGTTGCTCTCGTGACGCTGGTTCTCTCCTCGTGCGNTGTTTCCGCTCTCGCGCCGATGTTTCTCGTTTCGCGCCGATGTTTCTCATTTCGCGCCGATGTTTCCGTTCTCGGGCCGATGTTTCCGCTCTCGCGCCGATGTTTCTCATTTCGCGCCGATGTTTCCGCCCTCGCGCCGATGTTTCTCATTTCGGGACGATGTTTCCGCTCTCGCGCCGATGTTTCCGCCCTCGCGCCGATGTTTCTCATTTCGGGTCGATGTTTCCGTTCTCGAGCCGATGTTTCTCGTTTCGGGACGATGTTTCCGCCCTCGCGCCGATGTTTCTCGTTTCGGGACGATGTTTCCGCCCTCGGGACGATGTTTCTGCTCTCGCGCCGATGTTTCTGTTCTCGGGCTGATGTTTCTCGTTTCGGGACGATGTTTCCGCCCTCGCGCCGATGTTTCCCGCTCTCGCGCCGATGTTTCTCGTTTCGGGACGATGTTTCCGCCCTCGCGCCGATGTTTCTCGTTTCGGGACGATGTTTCCGTCCTCGCGCCGATGTTTCTGTTCTCGGGCTGATGTTTCTCGTTTCGCGCTGATGTTCTCGCGCTCAGTCCCACGCTTGCACCGATGTTTCCGCATCTACACCCAATCCAAATTAAAAAAGGTTTACATCTTGTTCATGTGCTAATAAATATTCTTTTTTATCAAGGCCGCCATTATACCCAACCATTTTACCATTTGCTCCAATTACACGATGACATGGAACGACAATTGAAAATGGATTTTTATTGACTGCCCCACCAACGGCCCGTACTGCTTTGGGGTTGTCAATTGCTTCTGCTATATCTTTGTACGTCTTTGTCTCGCCGTATGGGATGGTATCACATAATGCCTGCCATACTTTTGTCTGAAAAGGTGTTCCGTGAAACGTGAAGGCAAACGAAAACTTTTTGCTTCCATCTTTAAAATAAGCTTGAAGCTCTTTTTTTACATGCTCTACTTTTTCTGGTTTGTTTTCAAAAACAGGATTATCAAAATAACGTTTACTCCATTTGTTCATTTGTGCCTCTAAATCTGCCATACGTCCATAATCAATCCGGACAATTTTTTCCCCGTCACTAATGATTAACAATGGACCTACGGGCGTTTCCATTTCGTCAAAATAAAGCCTCGTTTCCTCCATGCTTTTCCCCTTCTTACTTTTTAAAATCAACTCTTTTTCGTTGGTATTTGGAACTCAATCAACAATTTATAAAGGCTGTTTTCAACATAATTGTTGCTATTATGCCTCGAGTCTGTATACATTTTGCATTTTCACTTAATACTGTTACGCCTTACTATTCCCTAGCCGAAAGTTCTCCCTGAAAACCCAAGCCTTTTTCCATTTCAAATAAAACTTGATCATCAGATTCCTTGTTCATCGCTTCTTTTATGGCTGTAATCGCTGCCTCCGTGCCGATTTTCCCAAGTGACCATGCGGCAGTTCCGCGAATTACTGGGCGCGGATCATTTTGCATCACAGCGACCAGTTCATCTACAGCCGTTTCATCCTTGAAATGGGCAAGTGCGACAATCGCATTCCGTTGCAGCGGTTTTTTGCCACGCCAAGAACCGGCAATATGTCCATATGTTTCTTTGAATTCTCGATTCGAAATTCTTAGTATTGGTTTGAGCTTTGGCTTGGCAACTTCTGGCTCTGGTTCAAGTTCTTCGTGAAGATGGAAATCCATTTTTTTATTACGTGGGCATACTTGCTGACAGGTGTCACAACCATAAACGCGGTTCCCTAATTCAACACGAAATTCGTCGGCTAAAAATCCTTTTGTTTGTGTTAAAAAGGATAGGCAACGTTGGGCATTTAATTGTCCACCTTGAACAAGCGCACCTGTTGGACAGGCATCGAGACATTTTCGGCAATCCCCACAACTATCCTCGACTGGTGAATCTGGTGTAAAAGGAATATTGGTAATCAATTCCCCAAGGTACACATAGGAACCAAACTCCGGCGTGATAATGGCACAGTTTTTCCCGCTAAAACCGATGCCAGCTCGCTCTGCAACAGCACGATCAGACAATTCACCTGTATCCACCATCACTTTATTAACAGCATCGGGAACTTTTTCTTGAATAAAGGCCGCGAGTTTTTCCAAACGATCCCGTAAAACAACATGGTAATCCGTTCCCCATGAAGCACGGCAAAAAATCCCCCGACGGTCCTGCTTCGTGCCCTTTGGTGCATTTTTTATGCGCGATGGATAAGCAATCGCGATCGAGAGAATGGACTGCGCTTCTGGTAATAAACGTTCTGGCTCTGTCCGCTCTTCAATCGATCCCTTTTCGAAACCAGATTGATAGCTTAATGATTGTTGGCGTTTTAAGCGTTCTTTTAATTCACCAAAAACATCGGCAGTGGCAAAACCGATTTTATCAATCCCGATTTCTTTACTATACGCAATGATTTCTTCTTTCAATTGTTCTGTGTTCATTGATCCCGCTTCCTTCTAACATTAGTCTATTTGCAATACATGTAATGAGCGGATTCGGTTCAAAACAGCTGCAATTTCATATTTTCGTGGTCTGGCAATGTCTCCTGGATGCTGATTTTGAAAAGCTGCAAACGATGCTAGACCATTCTGATCCATTTGCTTGTCGATTGTTTCCAGTAAATCTTTTAAAGATGTTGGGCGCTGTAATCCATTGGTTCGATCCAAATACTGAATGATCTCGGCAATCATGCGCGTTTGTGAAGCATCCACCAATTGTTCTGTCTGTTCAAATGAAATATCGGATCTACCCATAATAATTTTTGTTAACCCTTTTGCCTGTGTCTTTGCGCGCTTACCTTTTTGCGTTTGCAAGCTATTTTGCTTTAGTGTCCGATTCGTGATCTTGCCAAAATACTCGTTTGTGGCTGAGTCCCGTTCAACCGGGTATTCCTCCATGATCGATTGTGCTTGATTCGTTACATTTTTTGGAACATATTCATCCATCATAATCACTTCATCAGCTACAGCAAAATAATCACCAGATCCGCCCATAACCAGAATCGTTGAGACGTCCAGTTGATCGCGCATTTGTTTCACTTTATCAATAAATGGTGTGATTGGTTCCTGTGCCTTTTTCACGAGCTGCTGCATCCGATAGTCCCGAATCATAAAATTTGTTGCACTTGTATCTTCATCAATCAGTAATGTCGTTGCGCCTATTTCCAACGCCTCCATGACATTTGCCGCCTGTGACGTACTACCGCTTGCATTTTCCGTTGTAAAAAATTGTGTATCCTGCTTATGCGGCAAATTTGAAATAAACGGCGAAATATTGACACCGGTAATCTGTCGTCCATCCTCTGCACGGATTTTTACCGCATCGGGATTTGTTAAAACAAATTCACGTCCATCCCCTTTTGTATGCGGGTAAACGCCACGTTCAATCGCCTTTAAAACAGTACTTTTTCCGTGGTATCCTCCACCAACAATTAATGTAATTCCTTTTTTTATCGCCAACCCTTTTATCGGTCCCGGCTGATGTGGAAGGCTGATTTCTACCTCATTTTCACTTGGGCTTTGAAAAGGAATTGCCTGCTTCAACGGACGGTTACTGACACCACTTTCTCTTGGTAAAATAGATCCGTTCGCAATAAAAGCAATCCAATCTTGTTTACTCATCTCATGTCGAATGGCTTCTTGCTGATCGGCTAATTGGACTGCCGCTTCTATTTCCTGATCAGTAATCGTAAACACCGAATTTTTGATAATAGCTGGAATGACCTGACCAAACAATTTCTCTGCTTCCCGGCCATTAATTCGTCTTCCGTTTGCCGGTAAACCAACCGACAAACACACTGTTATACTCGAGGAAGTGATTTGAACCGCACTTCTTTCTAATACTTCCTGCCCTGGCGTGTCAAAAATAACCGCACCACTTTTTCCTGAACCTTTTACCTGGAATTTACTACCATTAACCGCCTTCCCTACAGATCGGGCAATCCTATCTGCTGCAGCTATTTTACGATGGTAATTTTCCAGCCATTCATTTTTTATGGAACGTTTCTGCGTTGGAACCACTACGCGGATTTTTGATGGTGCGGCAAACGGATCCCCCTGTACATAATCTATATATAACGTAAAATTGTCATATGTGTAGTGCCCTTGGACACTTTTATATCCTTTATAACTTTTACCATCTAATTGATGTAATTGTTGTAATAAATTCTTCACACAAATCCCTCAACTTATTATAGTATGTGTTCAAAAAGGAGGATAATAAGGACCGCTTTTAGCAAAAATCTCCCTTAACGATGTGTCATTTTTACCGGACCTTTTGAACAACCTCTTATAGTTTCTTTCTCTAGAATACTATCCGTGTAGCCTGTAATTCAAGTGTAATTGTAGTGTTTAATGTGGTGTAACGATGTCGTGGATATTCATTTTTCGTTTGAAGTAATGTTCAGTGGGGAATCTAACATCCCCCACTGTTAGAATTGCGGATACCTTATTGATACTTTCCCATCTTTCCGACTTTTTCCCTAACCTCTCTAATGTTGTTCATTTTGTTGTCCCACGTCTTCTGACTCAAATCAACAGCATATTCTTCCGGATTAATGGTGCGTTTGTATTCCTCCCAGAACAGGTTTAGTTGCTCTTTTGCATATGCTTGCATATTATTCAGGTTCGGACTTTTATAGGTTAAACTACCGTCTACAAATACATCATGATGCAAATTAATCGCGTTGAAATTTGTAACAAATTTACTTATGTAAGTGTGTACAGGGTGAAACATTTTTAGTCTATCTTCATCATTTGGCTGCTCATTTTCTAATGTAATATAGTCTCCTTCAGCATTATTATTTATTGTATTTATGATCCGATAAAGTTTCTTCATACTAGGTGTTGTAACCTTTTCTGGATTTCCAGATATTTTAATCGTATCTTGCATGTTCCCATTTTCATCTTCTATGGAAACCAGCTTATATACAGCTCCTAATGCTGGTTGATCATAAGCTGTGATGAGTTTGGTTCCAACTCCCCAAACATCTATTTTTGCACCTTGACTTTGTAAACTTAAAATGGTCGACTCATCTAAATTATTGGACGCGTATATTTTTGCTTCATTAAAACCTGCAGCATCTAGCATTTTTCGAGCCTCTTTTGATAAATATGCCATATCACCGCTATCCAAACGAACACCTAAGAAATTTATCTGATCACCCAATTCTTGTGCTACTTTTATTGCGTTGGGGACACCAGATTTCAATGTGTCATACGTATCAACCAGGAATACACAATCACGATGCCTTTCTGCGTATTTTTTAAATGCCGTATATTCGTCTCTATAGGCTTGAATCATGGAATGCGCATGTGTGCCTGATACCGGAATATGAAATAGTTTCCCTGCCCTAACATTACTTGTTGCATCAAATCCGCCGATGAATGCCGCCCTAGTACCCCAAATGGCCGCATCCATTTCTTGTGCCCTTCTTGTTCCAAATTCCATTAAAAGCTGATCACCGACAATATGTTTAATCCTTGCTGCTTTAGTTGCAATCAATGTTTGGTAGTTCACAATATTGAGTAAGGCTGTTTCCATCAACTGCGCTTCAGCTAAAGTGGCTTCCACACGTAAGAGGGGTTCATTGCCAAACACAATTTCCCCTTCACATACAGACTTGATCGTACCGTTAAAGCTAATTCCTTTTAAGTAGTCGATGAAATCATCACCATATCCTAATTCTTCCTTTAAATAGGATAAATCTGAAGCACTAAATCGAAAATTGTTGATATAATCAATTATTCTTTCCAATCCAGCAAATACTGCAAAACCACTTTCAAACGGCATTTTTCTAAAATACAAATCAAATACTGCCTTTCGATTATGCATATTGTCAGCCCAATACGTTTCGGCCATATTAATTTGATACAAATCTGTGTGCAATGCTAAGCTATCATCTGTGTATGACATAGGAAAAGCCTCCCAATATTATTGTCCAAACTAAAAATTCAATTTCAATATTAAAAAATCCGTAATTAAATTAAAAACGCAACGCTTCGTAATTCTGCTTTTACGAAACACTGCGTTATGACGTATGTATGGAGCGGGTGAAGGGAATCGAACCCTCATCATCAGCTTGGAAGGCTGAGGTTTTACCACTAAACTACACCCGCATTTGGTGTTAATTAATTATTTAGTTTTATTCACGTGCATATGCCCCTACATCTTCTAGTTTATTCAATGGTGTTTTGTGCTTCGGGGCAACTCGTAGCTTATTCGGTGGATGTTTCCCTCGTGGCTGAGGTTTTACCACTAAACTACACCCGCATTTGGTGTTAATTAATTATTAAGTTTTATTCACGTGCATATGCCCCTACATCTTCTAGTTTATTCAGGGGTGTTTTGTGCTTCGGGGCAACTCGTAGCTTATTCGGTGGATGTTTCCCTCGTGGCTGAGGTTTTACCACTAAACTACACCCGCATTTGGTGTTAATTAATTATTAAGTTTTATTCACGTGCATATGCCCCTACATCTTCTAGTTTATTCAAGGGTGTTTTGTGCTTCGGGGCAACTCGTAGCTTATTCGGTGGATGTTTTCCTCGTGGCTGAGGTTTTACCACTAAACTACACCCGCATTTTGGTGTTAATTAATTATTAAGTTTTATTCACGTGCATTATGCGTTTTTGTAACGTATTTTTTATTATAGCAATTTGATCACTTATAATCAAGGGAAATTTGTCGATTTTTAGTCATTATTACATAAAAAAGGGATCCCATTTAAAGGAACCCTTACATGACGCAATTTTCCACACCGCATTTTTCGCATGCCAGCAATTTTTTGAAGTAATTTATATCTTTTATTAAAAAGTATTTATTATCATTTGTTAAAATCCCTTGAGCTTTCCATTTATTCACAATCCTGCTCACCGTTTCTCTGGAAATCCCAATATAATTACTAATGTCCCGGATCATGATTGGTTCTGTAATTCGAATCCCCTTTGGTGTTACAATTCCATACATATTCGAATACCGAACAAACATGGATGCCACGGCGCCTTCTGATCCAAATGCTATAAAATCGCGAATTCTCGCTTTGCTTTCCTCTAAGGACTCCGCAACCCATCTAGTGAATTGCAATCCTAATCCCCCATTCTGACCAAGAAGTTTTTCCAATTCTGCTTTTTTAATGATAAACAATTCACTATTCTTTGTAGCCTGAGCTGTATTCGAATATTTATTTCCACTAAAAATGCCGATCTCACCGAATCCGTCCTGTTCACTCCGAGTAAAAATAGTTAATTTCTTATTCTCACCCAAATCTTTAAAAATACGAATTTCACCTTTGCTAATAAAATATAAGTTCTCAGCTAAACTACCTTCGCTAAAAATAAGCTCTCCTTTTTTAACACGTAACCGTTCTGAATCAGCAATTAGCATATTATAATCATTGGTTTCGAGCCGTAGCAACAAAGGTTCCATCATCATCACAATCCTTTTTCAAAAATTTATAGGAGTATAAAAAATCCAACCGCCAGCTCCATTTACCGTAAATATATTAGATACTTACCTTATTAATACCCATTATATTGATCTAACAAAACAAAAACTGTGATATTTATCACGATTTACAGAATAAAAGCGCATTTTCCTTCATTTACAAGTCACATAGAAAGATATAGAATAGGTTTAAGCTTTTATAGGAGGCGTTAACAGAAATGTCTATCTATCCGATTATTTTATCGCAAACAAAATTTGCCCACCGTGATTCGTTACAGTATCCGTTTGAAGAACGTGGGTTACAATTTGGCGATGGTATATACGAGGTCATCCGTATTTACCATGGTGAATATTACTTGCTTGAGGAACATGTAAGTCGATTATTTCGCTCAGCAGAGGCTGTAAAAATACAGCTGCCATTCGAAAAGGAAGAGCTTAAAACACTATTAAACACATTATTGACAAAAAACGATGTTCAGACAGATGCAAAGGTATACCTTCAAGTTACCCGCGGATCTGCCCCAAGAGAGCATACTTTTCCGGTTGGGGTAGCGGCGAATGCATACGTATATGTAAAAGCCTTACCACGTAATCTGGAGTTTTTAGAAAATGGAGTTGGAGCGATTACACAGCGCGATGTTCGTTGGGAAAATTGCTATATTAAAAGTCTTAACTTGTTACCGAATGTGATGGCTAAACAAGAGGCAAAAGAACACGGCTGTTATGAGGCTATTCTTAATCGGGATGGATTTGTAACAGAATGCAGCTCTTCAAACGTCTATCTTGTTAAAAACGGAGAAATTTTCACCCATCCGGCAACACGAAATATTTTGCATGGCTGTGTACGTATTCGTGTGGAACAATTTGCCAACCGGCTTGGTATTCCATTCAATGAAGATGGGTTTTCTGTTACCGACATTGAAACAGCCGATGAGCTATTTTTATCGAGCAGTACGTCAGAAATTATGCCAATCGTCACCGTTGATGATAAGCCTGTCGCAGATGGTAAGCCAGGAAAAATCACCCAGCAGCTACAAGAAGCATATGTGATAGATGCTAATATCGAAACGAAAAAAGTGGAACAAACAAATTAACGAACGTGAAATTCCCTTATGGTTATAAGGGGATTTTTTTATTTTGGATGGGTCAGTATCAAATGATGTTCCATTTTACGATCTTTCCATTTGATTCGCCATTCGAAATAGATTAAACTAAATAAAAGTTCAGAATGTTATCACTCAAATTGGGAGGACTTGTTTCATGGCAAATTCAAAACGTGCTTTAACAGTAGAAGATCTAACAAAAATCGCAGTATACAGTGACCCACAAATTGCACCTAATGGGGAAACATACGCATTTGTCTCCACAACAGTCAATGACGAAAACGAGTATCAATCACAACTCTTCTCTCAAAAAATAACGGATAAACAACCACTGCAATGGACATTTAATGATGCTAAAAGTAGCCATCCGCGTTTTTCTCCTGATGGAAAAAAGCTAGTTTACCAGTCTACAAGAAGCGGTATCCCTCAGCTTTGGCTTGTTCCAACACACGGTGGTGAAGCACGTCAACTAACTTTTTTCAAATACGGTGCCGTTAATCCTGAATGGTCCAAAGATGGAAAGTCGATTATTTTCACTGCCGAATTGAATAAGGATGACAATGTACGAGATCAAGCCGAGCAATCCAAAGAAGAACGTAAAGAGGAGGAAGAAAAAAAGGCTAGCAAACCAATTGTGATTGACCGACTTGATCACAAATCCGATGCGAAGGGATTTCATGACAGTAAAAAAGCGCAATTGGTACTCTTTGATGTGGAAAAGGAAACCTTTACTCAGCTGACATCAAGCGACGCCGATCATGGCTTTGAAGATGTTTCTCCTGATGGAAGTCTTATACTATTTTCTGCTAATCTTGATGACGATGCAGATTATTCCTTAACGAATGACCTGTTCACATTAGACATAACGACCAAGGAAATAACAAAATTAACGGACGGAAACGGAGCATATGGCAATGCCAGCTTTTCGCCAAGCGGTAATAAAATTGCTTGTTTCGGTCATGAATATGAATACAGTGGTGCAACATTGAACGAGCTATATGTGATAGATGTTGCAACGAAAGATAGAACATGTTTAAGTTCATCTCTTGACATGCAACTTGGGGATGCGATGATCGGTGATACGAGAATGGGGCAATCTCAAGAAGGGCCTGTATGGTCAGAAAATGAGGAAAAACTATTTTTTATTGGAACAGATCATGGCGCAACAGGGCTCTACCAAGCTGATTTAAACAGCAACATTGAAGTGCTTTATAAAGATAACAATCATGTTTTCGGGTTTTCCTATGACAATAAGACAGGTAAATTTATTTTAGGTATCAGCACACCAACAAATCCGTGCAATTTTTATCAATTGAAAGATGCGAAAATGACACGATTAACAAATGCTAATGCTGAACTTTTAGAAGAAGTAGTATTGGCTGAACCAGAAACGATCACAGTTACTGCTGAAGATGGTTGGGAAATTCAAGGGTGGCTTCTACATCCATATGGATTTAAGGAAGATAAAAAATATCCATTTGTACTAGAAATTCACGGGGGCCCACATGCCATGTATGGGCAAACCTTTTTCCATGAATTGCAATTACTTGCAGCAAAAGGATATATTGTCCTGTATACCAATCCAAGGGGTAGTCATGGCTATGGACAGGAATTTGTTAACGCGTGCCGGTCAGATTACGGCGGGAAAGATTATACTGATTTAATGGCAGCGGTTGATTACGCTCTGGAAAACTATACCTTTATTGATACGGATCGTCTCGGCGTAACCGGTGGCAGTTATGGTGGCTTCATGACGAACTGGATCGTTAGTCATACGAATCGCTTCAAAGCAGCAGTTACCCAGCGTTCGATCAGTAACTGGCTTAGTTTTTATGGGGTCAGTGATATTGGGTACTTCTTTACAAAATGGGAACTCGGCCAAAATTTAATGGACGATCCAGCCAAACTATGGGATTTCTCTCCATTAAAGTATGTGGAGAATGTAGAAACCCCATTACTGATTGTGCACGGTGAACAAGATCTTCGTTGCCCGATCGAACAAGGTGAGCAGTTATATGTAACGTTAAAACATCTGAAAAAAGAAGTAGAATTTGTCCGCTTCCCAGGTTCAAATCATGAACTGAGCAGAAGCGGTAAGCCGGAAATGCGAATGGCACGCTTGCAACATATTTGCAGGTGGTTTGAGGAATATTTATAGGCTGGGGAAAAGTTGATGCTCTCTATTAGAGTATCAACTTTTTTTATAGTGCTCGGGTTGATGTTCTTGCGCTCGGGTTGATGTTTTCGCTTTCCGGTCGATGTTTCCGATTTCGGGCTGATGTTCTCGCTTTCGGGTTGATGTTTCCGTTCTCGGGCTGATGTTCTCGCTTTCGGGCTGATGTTCTCGCGTTCGGGTTGATGTTTTCGCTTTCGGGCTGATGTTCTCGCATTCCGGTCGATGTTTCCGATTTCGGGCTGATGTTCTCACACTCGGGTCGATGTTTCCGATTTCGGGTTGATGTTCCCGCTCTCTGGTTGATGTTTTCGCTTTCCGGTCGATGTTCTCGCGTTCGGGTTGATGTTTTCGCTTTCGGGCTGATGTTCTCGCATTCCGGTCGATGTTCCCGCTCTCGGGCTGATGTTCTCGCGTTCCGGTCGATGTTTCCGATTTCGGGCTGATGTTTCCGTGCTCGGGCTGATGTTTCCGATTTCGGGCTGATGTTTCCGTTCTCGGGTTGATGTTTCCGATTTCGGGCTGATGTTTCCGATTTCGGGTCGATGTTCTCGCGTTCGGGCTGATGTTCTCGCGTTCGGGCTGATGTTCTCGCGTTCGGGCTGATGTTCTCGCGTTCGGGTTGATGTTTTCGCATTCCGGTCGATGTTTCCGATTTCGGGCTGATGTTCTCACACTCGGGTTGATGTTTCCGATTTCAGGCTGATGTTTCCGTGCTCGGGTCGATGTTCCCGCTCTAGGGTCGATGTTCTCGCATTCCGGTCGATGTTCCCGCTCTCGGGCTGATGTTCTCGCGCCCTGTTCAATGTTCCTGCGCATTCCGGCCGATGTTTCCGCACACGCACCGATATTCCCACTCCCCCAGTCAACACAAAAAAATAAGCAGTCCAATGACTGCTTATTCCTTCACATATCGCTCCAAAAACGAGCTGAGTTTTTCTTTATATCGATCTTGATCTACAACGAATGATTCCCCATGTCCGGCTCCATCAACGGTCATGATTTCGGCTTCACTTTTGGTATTTTCATAGAGTTCTTTTGACATTCTAGTTGGTACGAATGTATCCGCATTTCCATGGACATACAAGATTGGTACTTCCGCTTTCTTCACCTGATCCAAGGCGGATGCTTCCGATAATGAATAACCGGCCCTCATGTCAGTAACGAGACTCACTGTCGGTAAAATCGGGAATGATGGGAGATGATACATGCGCTTCATTTGATAGGCAAACATATCCTTCACACTTGTATATGCACTATCGGAGACGATCGCCTTCACATTGGCAGGTAATTTTTCGCCGCTTGTCATCAGTACAGTAGCCGCGCCCATTGACACGCCATGAAGTACAATTTCCGTATCCGGACCAAGTTTATCAACCATCAAATTAATCCAATCCACATAATCTAAGCGGTCATGCCAGCCAAACCCAATATAGTCACCCTCACTTTGACCGTGACCGCGAGCATCAGGCATCAACAGATTGTAGCCAAGTTTTTCATAATAATATTGACCGTATAAACCCATGTCTTTCCCACTTCCAAGATAACCATGCGCTAAAATAACGGTCTTATTTGTAGGCTCTTTTGCTGGTAAAAAATAACCATTAAGCGCCAGTCCGTCATAAGAAGTCATTTCCACCTCTTCAAATTGCTGGTTACTGACCCAATTGCGCCAATCACCTTTCATGAAAACGTCCATCGCCTCAGCGGAAACTTCAAGGTCAGTATTGTCCTGTAAAAAGTCCTTTTGATTGCGATCAATTGCCAGGTTATAAAAAAAGAAGCCGGCAACTGCATCTATAATAAATAGAATGATAATAATTCCTATACTAATTTTTGGCCATTTTTTTCCCTTCACATTCGCACTCCTTTCTAAAAAGCTATAATTCTATTATACAGGAGAATCAAGGCAACAATGAAAAATAAGCGCTGGTACTTCTTTACAAAATTGTGTTTCATAACAAAAAGCAGGCAATTTACTGCCCGCTTTTTGTATGTAACTATCTATTTAGTCCATCATCAATTGGTCATAGCCACCAGATGCTACTCCAGGAAATCAGGTTAAACCAAGTGCTTCTTTCACTTCCTGGATTTGCAATATATGTCTCTTCTCATGCCATCCAATAAACGGAATCCATTGTTTTAAACTCATTTGTCCGAATACTGGATGTGGAAAGGCTTTACGTTCGAGCTTATCCACATCAGCTTTTTCCACCAATTGAATTAGTCCTTGATGGGATGCCTCCAGTTTTAATTTCATTTCATCAAGTGTTGCGTAATCTGCAGACGGGTCGGCAAAATCAGGTGCCTCAACTTTTTTACTGCGATCAACGGTTGCTTCAATTGGTTTTTGGTCCGTATCGACATCCTCCCCATTTTCCAATTGATCCGCAATCGTTTTCACAATTGCACCTTCCATTAAAAACAAATGCTCAAGCACTTGTTTAATTGACCAGCTTTTTTCATCCGGTTTCTTATTCAAATTCTCATCCGAAATCCCATTTACTTCCGTCAATATCGTTTCGCGAGCTTGATCATTTGGTTGCAAAAAAATCTCTCCTTTTTTATCACTTATCAAATTCTTTCGTCCACAGTCTACAATATTCATATTATGGAATTTACTTCCTATCCTTACTATACAGCATTCATTTTATTAATGAAATAATCCCGATTCCTTTGATTTTTTCATTAGTGTCTTTCCCTTTCGATTAATTGGTCCTTTTAAGAAAGTGCCTAGTAATAATGCAATGACACCAAATATTGCTAAGAAGAAAATATCTCGATAAGCTCGCTCCCAGACAATCCCGCCAACAGCTTCGCGCATTAGATCAATCGCATATGTGAATGGCAAGTATGGATTAATTGCTTGGAAGAACTCAGGTAATAGAACAACTGGATATGTTCCACCTGAGCCAGCTATTTGCAATACAAGCAACACAATCGCCATTGCCTTACCAACATCACCAAACACAGAAACGAATGTATAGACGATTAACATGAATACAACTCCAATAAATAAGCCGAACAACACAAACCAAATTGGTGCCCGAATATAAACATCGATTAGGAAAATATCACCTAAAGTAACAATTAACGTTTGCACGATTCCAATGCAAATAAAGGTTAAAAATCGGCCAACGTAAATTTGCCGCGGTGTATACGTCTCATCATTCCTAACACTGACTGCTAATAGCGAAATCAATAACAACGCACCAACCCAAATCGCTAATACCGTATAAAATGGTGTCATTCCAGATCCATAATTCGGAATTGGGAAGAGTTTATTTTCGTTGAGTTGGACCGGTTCAGCAAAAAATCCTCGCTCTGCTTGTGGATCGTTTTGCAATAACTGGATGATCTCATTTATATCAGTTTCACCTTGAATATCACGAATATGGGTTGCTAGTTGGTTAACTTTTTCATTCACGTAAGGAAATTCACCAAGCACATCGTTGAGCACTTCTTTACCTTCGCCTAAATTATTTTCCGTTCGATTCAATATCCCTTCGACTTCAGGTATTGTCGACTGAATCTTAGTTAAAATTCCTTTCGCATCTGATAACGTATCTTTAGCCTTATCTACTTCTTGTAAAACAGTTGGCTCAATTGTGTCATGGTACTCCTTCACAAAAGCATCGATGTTTTTAGCTGTTGTTGCTGTTATATTCTGTAAATCAGCAATAACACTGTCTACTTCCTGCTTTTTATTCTCAATAAAAGAATTTATTTTATCAATATTACTTTGTGCTTCCAGCAAACCTGACTTTAAGATTTCCAATCGTTGTAGCGCTTCATCTAGTTGATCATTTGGCTGTTGCTGCTCGTTTAGATCTTGTAAATTCCCGCCAGTTTGTTCCTCATCATCACTTTGCTTATTTCGTTGATTTTGCCTATTGTCATTCTGTGCCTTCAATTGCTGCAATGCCTTTTCAACTGTACTAATTCGCTGAAGCGCTTCATTCACTTTTCCATTTAATTGATCACTGATTTCTTTGCCACCGTTAAAATCAATCGTGGTTGATTGGGCTTTGCTAATGAAATTGTTCGCCTCAGTAGCTATATTTCGCACCTTTGCTAAATCCTTTTTAATCTTTGGCGCCATGTTATTCAATCGATCTTCGGCTTTTTTTAGAAATGCAGTTGTATCATCAATGGTTTGCAAGCCACTATTTGTCACTTGTTTGGCATCCGGAATTAACCCTTGTGCCTTATCTATCATCTCTTGCGCATTTGTAGCATCCGTCATTGATTCCTTTAATGTTTGATGAATTTCTGGCAGTTTTTCTTCTATTTTAAAAACGTAATTTTCAAATCGTTTAATATCCGGGAGATCACTTTCCAATTCAATCCCAATTTCATTAAACAAATCAAAAATAACCCCATTAACTGTGGAAATAAACTTACTGCTAATTTGCTCAACAATGACACTAGCACCTTTTTCCGTGATCTTAGGAGCAATTGCGTTTGTTTTTTCATTTACATAATAATCAACAGTAGCTCTTTCGGGGTTATCGCTAATAACACTACTTAGTTTTTCGGAAAAATTCTTCGGGATAACAATGACAGCGAAATACTCCCCATACTCTAATTTTTCCATTGCCTGATTGTGGCTGACAAACTGCCAATCCATATCATTGTTCTTCTTTAACGTTTCGACCAAATCATCCCCAACATGAATTTCCTGATCACGAAGATTTGCACCCACATCTTCATTCACGACGCCAATCGGAATTTGATCTGTCTGGCTATAAGGATCCCATGAGGCTTTAATATTAAACCACGCATACAGTGACGGCAGGATAATCAAACCACCGATTAGGATAGCAGCGACCCAATTTGTTCCGATATTCTTTACGTCTGTTTTGAAAATATTGAAGATGTTTTTCATACATACCGTCCTTGTAAATATACTCATCTATGTTTCATCTTAGTTAAATCCTTCCCTAATCCTTGTTTTTCATAACTTTAGATGCCAACATCGCTATTCACAAAAAAATAGGTTAACCACAAATGCTGTGATTAACCCATTGATATTTATATATGCCGCTTCTCCATCAGATGAATGCCAATTCCTGTCATTATTACACCCATCAAGAGTAAGATGCTGATGGGATAAAGCAACTCACTCATTGAATAACCGTAAACAGCCACACCATTTAAAACTTCCATCCCATATGTGATCGGAACAAACTTTGCCAAGGTTAGCATAAATTCGGATTGAACAATTTCTAATGGCCAGTAAGCACCACCAATCATTGCCATACTAACAGCAATGATCGGAATGGCCGCATTAAACTGCTGTACTGTTTTAACGAATCCTGTAATCAAAATAGCTAACGCTACAATGGCAAATACGTACGGTATTAACAGGAGTAAAGCCTCGGCAAAATTCCCATTGAAGTCTACCCCAATCCAATAACGGAAGACAGAGAATGTAATAACTACTTGTAAATAACCAGTAATAAAGCTGTACAGGAAGTTAGCAACATACATTTCCCACTTTTTCACAGGGGATAAAATAACCCGATCCCATATTCCATCAGTCTTTTCTTCTAATATATGAAAAACATTATAGGCGATGGTGTAAATAACGAAAAACAACGTAAATCCAAACAATGGCTGAAGTGTATTGTCGTTAATATTTGCATCTGACCCACGAAATGATGTAGTTTCTATTGTGAAAACCGGATCCTTGATGACTGATTGTATATCTCTTACATCTGTTGACTCCGATAATTGCTGATACTGTATTTTTTTCGTGTAAGCAGATTCTACAGTTTGCCTTACTAGTTCAACCGTGGGAGATTCAACACCAACCAGGACACGAAAATCATTTTTCAGCAGTTCAACTCCTACCTCTGCCTTTCCGCTTGAGATCATTTCAGCGGTATCATCTTCTGACATCCATTTAAATGATAGCGCATCCGAATCAGTCAAAATATCACCAACAATAGATTCGCGAATATGGTCGTCAACACTATATACAGGAATTGTAATTGAATCCGAATTACTATAACCTATAATAGAAGCAAATCCAATTGTCATAATTGTCATAATAATAAATGTCCAAGGTTCTCGAATAAAACGTTTTATTTTTGCTAGCATGATCCCGATCATACCGTTTGCCCCCTTTTCGGAAAACTAAGTACCGCAATTACAATGAAGGCAATAGCAAAAAAGACCAGAAATAAAAGATAATGAAGTATCACAGCAACCTCATCCCCATGCAAAATACTTAAATATGCCGTCATACTTGCACCGTTTGGCGTGAGGTTACCAAGAAATTGAATGGTTTTTGATAAATCACCGATTGGAAAAAAACTGCCCCCTAAAAAGGCAAAAACCGCAACAAGAATATTCGAGAAAAAATTTGTAATAACCTCTGACTTCATGCGAAAACTTATCGCCGTAAGTAGAACTGATAATCCACCAACCGCAAACGCGAGACTTAATGTTATAAGGATAAAACCTGCAACATTGGACCAAACAACATCGTAAAATAACCAACAAAATCCGAAAATGATTACTAAATGGACGAAACTAAAAATAACGCCAGAAATAAATATCCCTATAAAATATGTCCACCTAGAGACCCCGGCAAGAATAATTCGGTTAAACACATGCTTTTTTCTTTCTAAAAAGGCAAATGAGCCAATTGTTGAAGCGAGATAGAGCACATTCATTACTGCCATTCCAACTGCATAGTATTCTTTTGATGAAATTGCTTCTTTCTGATGTAAAGTCGCCGTCTCACCTTTGATTATTTTTGCGTCTACTTGCAATGTTTCCGGATTTACGCCGTTTTTCCCAGCAAAAGTAAGTAACGTTAATTGCTCTTGATATTGCTGGATAATATTTTTAACAGCATTTGAACCAATCGTATTCCCTTCATTTTGATAAACTTCCAGTGTACTGTTAACATCCTCTCCCCCAAAAATAGAATGTAACGTATCATAGGTAAAATTATCGGGTACCTCGATTACCGCTGCATAGGAATCGTCATGGAGGATCTCCTCCTTTTCTGACGATTTAGCTGTTTTTATTTGGATGACATCACGTAGTTCCTCACTTTCAAAAACGTCTTTTAGTGATTGAACCGGATTAACCTGTTCAGCACGTTGCCTAATTTGACTGATTTGTTCTTCAGGCAACGAACTTTGCTCTATTTCATAAAGAAATTGTTTGACTTGCTTATGACTGTCTCCTTGCTCAATTAAGGCGATTTTTGCATCAATGGATACGGACTCCCCATTCATAAAACTACTCAGTGAAGCACCTAAAATAGCAATTAAAATAATCGGAAGTCCAATTAAGAGGAGAAGTTGCTGCGGATTTCGAAGCAGAATTAACCCCTGTTTCTTTATAATTGACCAAATCATTTCCCCCCTCACCCCTAATCCCTTAGCGCTCTGCCTGTCAGATGCAGAAAAACATCTTCCAGTGTAGCCGTTTTACTATCAACAGAATTTAATTCAATCCCCGTACTTTCTGCAACCTTTAAAACTGTACGGAAAATGTTAACTTCCTTAGGCACTATCACTTTAACCATCTTCTCTTCTGCCATAACCCTACGAATGGTTGGTTCCTGCTTTAAAGTGTTAAGAAATTCATCATTTAATTGACCTGTTTTAATGACAATCGTTTTTTCAGAGGAAAGTATTCGTTTAATTTCTTCCTTCGTCCCAGAAGCAATTAAATTCCCCCTATCCATGATGTATATACGATCACAGAGAAACTCAACTTCTTCCATGTAATGACTTGTGTACAAAACCGTCATTTGTTTTTCCTTATTTAGCCGCTTAACTGTTTCTAAAATATAATTTCTCGATTGCGGATCAATCCCTACGGTTGGTTCATCCATGATAATTAACTCCGGATCATGTAATAATGCTACACCAATATTCAAACGTCGTTTCATCCCGCCAGAAAATTTTTTGACAACTTCTTTTCGTTTCTCCGTTAATCCAATCTGTTTTAACACTTCATCTATTTTCTGTTTCCGTTCATCACCTTTTAACCGATAAATTCTACCAAAGAACTGCAAATTCTCTTCAGCTGTTAGATCGTTATATAATGCGATCTCCTGGGGAACAATCCCAATGACTTCTCTTAGTGGGACCGGATTTTTAACAACACTCTTGTTATTCAGTCGTACATCACCGGTTGTTGGTTCGATAAGTGATGACAGCATGGAAATTGCTGTTGATTTTCCTGCCCCATTTGGCCCAAGCAGACCAACAATTTCCCCTCTTTCAATAAACATATTTAAATTCTTTACAGCATAAAATTGTTTGAACCTTTTAGACATATTTACTAATTCAAGCATTTGTCTCTCCTCCTATATCGCTAGTTTACGATGTTTTATTTTGGTGCACTACTAACGGAAGTCATCAGATTTTAATTACGATAGTGACTTAAGTCATTTTTGATAGGATTTGTATATTGACTTCAGTCTTGGGATTGTCACTACTTCTAAAATGGTAAAAAACTTTCCACCTAGGCAGAAAGTTTTTATGGTTCATTAATATCATGTTTCACAGCATAAATTGCTAGTTGTGTACGATCGCGCATACCGGTTTTTTGTAAAATCTGCGTTAAATGATTCTTTACCGTTCCAATCGACAAATATAACCTTTCAGCAATTTCCTTATTCGTCATTCCTTCCCCTATTAGTTTGGTGATTGATAATTCACGTGGTGAAAGGTTAAAATCATTTTCAGTAGACATAGTCCGGTGCAGTAAGCGGGGCATTACTTTTGCCGCCACCTCATCATGAATTGTCAATCCACCTTTTATACAACTATGTACAGCGTCAATTAATTTCCCAGATTCAGATGTTTTTAACAGAAATCCATTTGCACCTTCCTTTAACGCATGTACGGCATATTCATCATCATTAAACGTTGTTAAAATCAATATTTTCACTTCCGGCCACTGAGCTTTTATTCGCCTTGTTGCTTCGATACCGTTCATGACAGGCATCCTTACATCCATCATGACAAAATCTATCATGTGTTTTTCTAAAATAGCTAGTGCTTCTTGTCCATTTTCTGCTTCGTGTGTCACCATAATCTCATCATCTTGCTCCAAAATAACTTTTAAACCTTGTCGAACGATTGCTTGATCTTCAACTAATAATACCCGTAGCACACTACCCTCTCCTTACTCGATTGGAATCCGTCCATTCACAACAAATTGAGTTTCAGTTTGGTATATGTCCAGTTTTCCGCCAACATTTCCAATTCTTTTCTGCATATTTGTGAGTCCAAACCCAAAAGTAAAAGCTCGAGCTGTAAAAACTGGATTCTTCACTTCAAAAGAAATTGCTCCGTCTGCAGATCTTCCTAAAACAATATGTACTTCACGCGATTGTGCATGGCGCATCGCATTTGTCAACGCCTCTTGGATCGCACGGTATAAAGCAACACTTTTCTCATTAGAGAGTGATGCCGACAACACTCCTTGCTTCATGGTAAATTGCACCAGAATATGACTTTCCGCTTCTAATTTACGAATTAAATGCACAACAGTTGCAATTCCCTCATTTTCTTCTGTTTGCAGTGTTTTTACTGCCTGCCGGGTTTCCTCTAAACTCTCCTGTGCCATTTGTTTTAATTCAATATAATTTGCATCATCATTTTGAATGGCCAATATTTCCAGTTTCATGATTAATGCTGTCAGACGATGCCCAACTGAATCATGAATATCACGTGCTATTTTCGTCCGTTCTTCTAAACGCGCATCGTTTTCCGCAACTAAATTCATCCGCTTTAGTTGTCGATACTCCCCTAAAAGTTGCTCGTAAATTTCCTTTTGCTCATTTCTTATTTGTGCCATACGGTTTAACGACCAGACTAAAAAATAAAAGAAACCAATAATGCCTACCATTTCAACAAATTCATCCATATGTACAGCATTCATAATTAAGGATAATCCTAGATTAATAACCAAATAGATAATAAATTGCTTTTCTCTTAGACCGAATGAAGAAATGATCGCTAAAAATAGAAGCAGCAAAAAACTATATGTATTTTCGTTTACTATGAGAAAATCATGAAGAATAATAACGCCAGATAAACTCAAATATAAAACAAATTGCCCTTTCTTCATCGATAAGAAAAAGTAAATTCCTGCTGCAACGGTAAATAACAAAATACTGATAGGAACTTTTTCACTTTCCTGATAAATCATCAAACCCCACAGCAAACAAAAAATCACAAAACGCAACAAAAAATCTCTCACGCCTGATTACACCTTCCTTCAGCCACAGATCAAGTAGCCAGACCTTAATATGAAAGCAATTTATAGTTAACTTTCAACAGCCCTACGGATCGTTATTTTCCAATTAGCGCCTGTTTCGATATGATACGCTTTGGCAAATGAACCCTGGTTAATAGCGACGCCCAGCTTGTCTAACGAATTTACGTAAAGTAATGGTTCACCAAGGCGGCTATCAGCAAATGAACGACCAAACGTCATCCTATTTTTGTAAACTTGCTTCAGATGATTTGCAATGGTAACTTCTAATGAATCCCCATATTCGATCCCTGCCTGTTGGAAAAGCTCACGGGAAATGTTCGTCCAAATGTTTCCAAACCGCACATCGAGAATATCAATAGTACCGGTAATTACTCCTTGATTGACACTTGGTTCGGTAATCGTCAATTCAATGATATCCTCCACATCAATAACCGGGCCCACTTCAGCAAAAGAAATCACATTCGCGGCGAGTCGTGCCCCTGTATATGCGTAAACATCGCGCCCATGAAATGTATACGACTCACCAGACCTTGGTAATCGGTTCACTTTTTCATCAATAACCCTAGCCTCTACAATTCCTATGTTTTTCTTAATATGTGTTAATGTTCCATTATCAGGTGTCACAACATATTGATTGTCAGCCGTTTTCACGACGATACTTAACCGATCTGACCCGACGCCAGGATCGACAACCGATACAAATACAGTTTCCTCAGGCCAATAAGAGATCGTTTGATACAGACGATAGGATCCTTCCCATATGTTAAATTGCGGAATATCGTGGGTTAAATCAAAAATTCGAAGTGCCGGGTCAACTGAAATCGCTACGCCATACATAGCAGAGACCGCACCATCACTTGTACCAAAGTCTGTTTGAAAAACTATATTTTTATTCATGTTGTTTTCCTCCTTTTGTTCATTAAAAAACGCCCTCATCAACTAAATGATAAGGACGTGGTTTATCATAACGTGGTACCACCTTATTTCATTGCATGCTCACACATACAATCTCTATAAGTACAAAAGACGAAAAACTTTTATACTTTGGCATCGATAACGAGTACCAAATCCCGTCGGAACTTACTAATATCCAAGAAATGATATGTTCAGCACGAAACTCAGAGGCCATTGTTCAGATTCGAATTTTCACTTCTTCTCAGCTACCGAAGCTCTCTGGACAAAATAACAAATCCTACTTTCCCTCATCAACGTTTTTAGAAAAGATTATATTGCTTAAATTTAAAATTAGTATACGGAAAAACGTTTTAAAAATCAAGTGAATTTTTTAAAAATTAACTTGATAATTGTTCCAAATTAATAGATACGATCAAACCTATATTCAGGCAGGAAACGATTGTGGATGGACAAACTGCAGTATGGAAATAAACTGATGAATGAGCACAAAGACGGGCTTTAAAACAAATATATGGATTTCTATGAATATTGTACCATTTTCTAATAATTACAACCTTTTCCAGTTATTTTATTGTATAATGGTGAGGACAGGTAATGCAGGGCGGGCTTCACTGAAGCTGCATAGGGAAGCTTCTTTAATCGGCGGCTTTTATCCCCTAGGAAAGGGGCTGAAGCAATTGATTCCAATTGAAAAAGCAATAGAGTTGATGTTTATGTTCTCAACTCTTGTAGTGTTAATTGTCAACAGCCGAGAAAAAAAGTAATCACCCTGTCGATGGCGTTAACTGGGAAAATTACTTTTTTTAGATCCCTATAACAAAGTCGCTGCACTCTGCAGATAACTGTCTGAGTCGCAAGTTGCCGCTTGCGACTCACCTTTTTATTCTATTCTGATCTTTCTAAAAAAACAACTAAAAAATAAAACCGATCAAATTTGAGCAATTATATCTATATTTTAATTTCTCATTCTGTTAATCTAATGATTTCTATCTATGCTTATTATACTACAAATCACGTACGAAAACATCGATAAATCAAAATTCTTAAACTATCCATTATAAATAGGCTAAAATGCTTCTCCATTCTTCTACTTTACCAGCAAACGATTTCGTATAACGCCCTGGAATAGGACTTGTTGACGGTAATTTGATCACATCAATGGCAGCAAAATTTACACCTTTAAAATATTTCAAGAACGTCTGGAATGATTTTGTTCCATTGCAGGCGATCAGTCGAATAGTTGGCTGCTCCTTCAACAAGCCAATAATATCATTCGGTTCTTCACCCGTAATCTTTGAATCCAAACTTCCTTCACGAAAACACGTACCGATCGTATCCCATAAAGCTATCTGATGTTGTTTGATAAACGCTATTTTTTCATCGTAAGTTTCACATGGCTCTTGATTGAATAACGCATATAAAATGCCCCAAAAATGATTGTGTGGATTTCCGTAATATGCTTGTTTTTCCAATGACATTCTACTTGGCATCGACCCCAAAATAAGCACTTTTGCATTCTCCGCTACTATAGGCGGAAGCGATCTCAACTTTTCCTGCATCTCATCACCTCATCTAAAGGACAGCATACTACACAAGATTAGAAAAATGAAATACGGGAAAATATATGATATGTTTTCTTCTAATTAAGTTATACCCTTTTTTTCGACATTAAACGCAGAAGGAAGGTTTTTTAATGAGAGCGATTGTAATCGACCAATATGGATCAGCAAATAATTTAATCGAGCGGGATGTACCGATGCCAGATATGAAGCCGAATCAAGTGCGAATCGAATTATATGCCACCTCAATCAACCCAATCGACTGGAAATTGCGCGAGGGATATTTAAAAGAAAGGGAACCATTTGCGTTTCCGATCATTTTAGGTTGGGATGCTGCTGGAATTATCCAGGAAATCGGCTCTGATGTTACCAATTTCCATGTCGGTGATCGAGTATTCGCAAGACCTGCTACAACACCCAATGGAACATATGCGGAATACACAGCAGTCGATGAGAATTTATTAGCAAAAATCCCGGAAAATATCAGTTTTGAAGAAGCAGCAGTCGTTCCACTGGCTGGATTAACCGCCTGGCAATGTCTTGTCGACTTTTCTAAAATAAAAGCGGGCGACAAGGTACTCATTCATGCAGGTTCAGGCGGTGTTGGCAGTTTTGCGATTCAAATTGCCAAACATTTCGGAGCATATGTAGCGTCAACAGCAAGCGGAAAAAACGAAGCATTTCTAAACGAACTCGGTGTGGATAAATTTATTAATTACAAGGAAGAAAATTTTGAAGAGATTCTCAAAGATTACGATATTGTTGTCGACACCATGGGAGGAGCCATTCAAGAAAAGAGCTTTGCCGTCTTAAAAAAAGGCGGGAAATTAGTGTCGATTGCTCAACCACCAGATGATAATTTGGCTGCATCGAAAGGGATAACAGCAGGCTTTCTCTGGTTAGAGCCAGATGGCAAGCAACTCGCCGAACTCGGTCAACTTTTAGAAACAGGAATAGTTAAAGCAAATATTGGACACACCTTCCCATTTAACCAGGATGGATTGCGGCTTGCCCATGAACTTAGCGAGTCACATCACGCAAAAGGAAAAATTGTGATTAAAATAAAGTAATACTAGCCGAAAAAAGAGAAAATAGATATATCAAATTACGAGCTTAGAGGCAATCTAAGCTCGTTTTTAATCAGCGTATAAATAGGAAAGCTAAAACGAATACTACATGACATAGTAATATTGGTTCGGGAGGATTATACGATGAGCGAAGAACAACTGTATGACAAAATCTACGAACAAAAGGACCAACTTCAAAAACTAATAAGTGAATATTGGCATGCATTTTCAGGCGTTGATACATGGTACTTTTGGTTCAATATTGCAAGTGTCATAATTCCGCTTTTAATTTTATATTTCGTGATCGATAGGAAACGATTATTCGAAATTTGTTTCTTCGGTTATACCATTCACGTATTATGGATAAATATAGGTAGTAGTTTATCATCGGCTAACTATTTTGTTTATCCACATAGCCTTACTTACATTATTCCTACTGGTGTTAACATAGCAGCTGTTTTATTGCCTATAACGTTCATGCTATTGTATCAATATTGCATGAACTACAAAAAAAATTTTTATGTAGTTGCGATTATTGGAGCACTTGTGTTTGCATATGGTTTTGGTTCGTTCAGTTTGGCGGTTGATCTCTTAAAAGTAAATAAGGGGATGAATTTAACTTATCTGTTCTTTATTGATGTTGCAGTTTCGTTTATTGCATATTGGTTTACAAAACTTTTTCTTTGGTTTAGAAATAAAAAAGCAAAAGCGTAATGCCGTTAACCAGATCTTTTGTGGTTTATAGATAAACATTTGGATCAGAGAGGAAAATAGTAATTAAAATCCGTTGCTAATCTTTCCTCTTTTGATCGTTACTCACCAATACGATCTGCTGCATCATACAAATCAATACGTTCCTCCATATCCTTCTCTTTGTCCTGATCCCACCATTCAACCATGACATATACATTATTAATGTCATCCAGTGTGATCGGATCCCCATCTTCATTTAAGTAAGCACCACTATCGATCGCTCCAGTATCCTGCTTTCCCGCGATATTCATCCCATCACCCGTATAAGCCGATGAGCTAAACTGACTAATTACTTTATCCTCATTATTCATGATAGCATGGGCTTCGATTGAAAAAGAATCAGTCTTATATTCGTCGGTCCCCTTCATGAATAATTTTCCGTTCCCAGCTTTAAACGAATCTGACGTTATTTCAATTTGGTAATTCTCGATTCGCCAGTTGTCACTATCACCAGTCATAGACATGTAATACTCTTTTTCCGGACTACATCCCACTAATAAGCAAAAGACACCAACGATCAATAAAAATTTCCGCAAGCTTCCACCCTTTCTTCATTCAGTTCCGAACCCAATTATAGCAGATATTAATGACCCCCAAAAACATGAAAAGGATTTCTGCCACAGCAAAAACCCCTCCATTACACACTATTCCATTACTCATTATCGTCCCTATCTACCAGCTACACTACCTAAATTCCGCAGTACAAAGTACAAAAGATTCCAATAACCGTAAGCGCCCCTCCAATCGTAGCAATTGGGAAAAATACTGACCCTGCGCCTAAAATTGCCAAAGCAATACTAATCATCATAACCGGCAGACCAATATTATGCAGCCAAAAATGGCCCTTTGCTGCAGTTGTTTCGGCAAGTTGAGGAAAAATTACATAAAAAGTCTCAGCAATACCAAGTGACATCCAACCAAGTAAAACATGTACGATTGTCATGGAAAACACATGCATAGCGGACATATATAACCAAAAAGAAATCCCAATCATAAAATACACAACCGAAATTTTTATTAAGGCTGTTTTCATAAACTTTGTTGCTTTTAACTTCGTATATGAAGGATTATGTGCAATAACTAGAAATCAAGTACGGAGCTTTGACAACCGCTACGGGAAAAACACTACGCTTTCCGCGGGCACGGCTTCAGCCTCCGAAGCGGAAAACCGCCGCTTCGAAGTCTTCAGACACGTGCTGTTCCCGCAGGAGTCTCCGTGTTTTCCCTTCGCTAGTAGGTGCTATTACTTGATACACATGCTATATCTACACAAAAATCAGGGAACTACTACTAGCGGAGTATTCTGCCTCCGCTGGTAGTAGTGTTTTAATTATCAAAAGAGGAAAGCCATGGAATTTGCATTACACGATTTTTTACCCCTTGAACAGAAAGCTATTCTAAGCTGCGGAAAAATGCGAGACTCCAATGGGAAAAGGAACAGTCTGAAGACCCCGCAACGAGTGTTCTTTGCGAGTGAGGAGGCTGAAGCGTTCCCCATGGAAAGCGAGTATTTTTCCGCAGCGCCGGTTTAGCACTCGTCTTATAAAGAATGGAAGAAAGTCACATAAAAGTTATTGCGCATTATATAGCTTATGTGTCATAAACAACNGAGTGAGGAGGCTGAAGCGTTCCCCATGGAAAGCGAGTATTTTTCCGCAGCGCCGGTTTAGCACTCGTCTTATAAAGAATGGAAGAAAGTCACATAAAAGTTATTGCGCATTATATAGCTTATGTGTCATAAACAACTATCCTTTAGAAAACAGCCTTTATTAATTTGACACCCATGTTCCACCCCCCTTTCAAATTTAATAATTGAATATAAATATATGATTGTCATCGTAATTTTTATGTAAAATTTAAACTATTTTAATTCCCTTTCTGATATGATTATTGATAAACATACTTACAAGGATTTGGAGGGAGACAATGAAAGCAACAGGAATTGGTATCTTGGCGGCCTTATTTTTTTCCGTAACATTTATCCTAAATCGATCAATGGAATTGGAGGGCGGAAGCTGGGCATGGAGTGCATCACTTCGCTTTCTATTTATGTTGCCAATGCTGTTCATCATCGTTGGATATCAAAAAAATATAAAACCTGTTATCGCGCACATAAAAAAGCAGCCTGTCGCATGGACCATTTGGAGCACGGTTGGGTTTGGACTGTTTTATGCACCACTTACATTTGCAACCATTTATGGCCCAGGTTGGCTTGTTGCGGCAACATTTCAAATCACAATCATCGCCGGGTCTTTGCTTGTACCATTTTTAAGTAAAAAGAAAAAACAGCGCATTCCAATTCAGAGTGTCTTCATTTCACTGGTTATACTAGCAGGAGTCTTTATTATGCAGATGGAACACGCATCTTCTGTCTCGATAACAAGCGTTATACTGTGTGTCATCCCTTTAATCGTTTCTGCGTTTAGTTATCCACTTGGCAATCGGAAAATGATGCAGGTCGTAAACGGTGATTTAAATACATTTCAACGGATTTTTGGTATGACAATTGCAAGCATGCCATTTTGGATTGTGTTATCGATCTATGGGTTGGCTACCCAAGGACTACCGAGCTCAAGCCAAATTTTACAAACGTTTATTGTGGCAGTGTCTTCTGGAATCATCGCTACGGTACTATTTTTCTATGCAACGGAACTGGTCAACCATGATAATCAAAAACTAGCTGCTGTTGAAGCGACACAATCTGGTGAAGTTGTTTTTGCCTTATTTGGAGAGTTACTCATCTTGAATGCACCACTGCCAAGCCCAATCTCATTTACCGGGATGGCACTAGTGGTTGTAGGAATGATTTTACATAGTGTTGTATCTGCAATAGGACAACGAAAAAAGGAACTTAGTCACGTGAAAGTATCAGGAAATAATTAAAATAGGCCTCTAGATGGAAACGAAAGGACTAACGTAATGTTCGTCTTTTCGTTTCTAGGAGGTTATTAATCCAGCCATTCCAAAAATTCCAACCGATTCCCAAATGGATCATAAAGGTAGAACCGATTCGCTTTTGGAAGGTTTTCATCCTCCGTAAATGTCACATTACACATACGCAAATACGTTTTCAACGCCTCAATATCCTCAACCTGAAATGCTGGATGTGCTTTCTCAGCAGGTCGAAAATCTTTTTCAACGCCAATGTGTAAGTGGATGGAACCTAGTTGGAACCAAACTCCTCCACGTTTTTGTAATGACTTCGGTTTGGCTACTTCCTGAAAGCCCAACAATCCTTGGAAAAACGTTCTCGCATGGTCTTCCCCGCCAATTGGTGCTGCAAGCTGTACATGGTCAATTTTATCAATTTGAAACGACATATAACTTCCTCCTCTTCTATGTTTTATCTTATCGTTATGAAGAAGGAATGTATAATACTCTTTTACGATCAACTATGTAAAGTTTTACTTATACGACTTTTCCTATAGTTCGGTAAATATATTGGCGGTATGTGTTAACTAAATATAAAAAATATAGTATAATTGAACTATACATGTAATATGCTCAATTGATGTTACAGGTTAAAGTTGATTTTTAGGAGGTGAAATTAATGAAGGCAAGTCTGGAAAATGAAATTGGATTATTTAAAGAGGTTAAAGTTGGTTTTAGTTGGACTACATTCTTTTTTGGTTTTTTCCCTGCATTATTTAGAGGAGATTTAAAATGGGCTGCCATTATGTTCGTTGCTGCAGTAGCCGTCGCAATTATAACAGCAGGTATGGGTACATGGATTATTTCCATCATTTTTTCATTCATTTATAACAAAATCTACATAAAAGAACTTATTGAAAAAGGCTATCGACCTGCAAGTGAAGAGTCAAAAAGAAAACTAGAGAGTATTGGAATCACATTGAAAACAGCTTAATTGAAAAGGAGATCACGCCTAGTAATGGCTTGATCTCTTCTTTTTTGAGAAGTTTTTCCTTTCATGTTTAAAAGATTATGTTCATGGATGTTTTGTATGTAAAAAGACCAGTTCCTAATAAGAAACTGGTCTGTCATAGTTGTAGTTAACAGCCACAAGTGCCGTAATTGTTATATAAAAAGTTTTAAACCACCACTTCACAAAGTGGGTGTTTGCAGAAACCTTCCTGTCTTCCGCTCAGGGCGGCCCGACATTAGAGCTCCGATCTAAAACTCCCTATTATCACATTAGAGGTTAAAACTTATTATGATTACGAACATCGTAGCTTGTATTTATATAGTACATCTTCATGCAGGATATTTCAATGGTATTTTTACCCATTTTATTAAAAAACACGTTTGGGTCATTGATGTATTAAAGTACTAACAATTCATAGACCTCATTCAGTTCCTTTACCCTGCTATCATTTTGGACATTTTTTGCGTAATTTATTTCCCTTTCCAACATCGCATTTAAATAGGACATTTCATCATCATCCAAATCACGCACAAACTCTTCTTCGCTACTATAATTCCTTGATTCCACTTTTTCATAAATTTGTTGACATAGATCATTTTCAATATAGTTTGATAACGATTCACGTAAGTAATCTAATGTATGATCGATTTGAATCACCTTCTTAGCGAAAATTGCAGTATTAAATTTTTGTGTTTCGCTTTTTAGCCCGTTGTTCCAGTTGCGATTTTGGCCTTTGATTTGCTTCATCCTCCGTTAGACCCTGTGGATTAACACTAGAATCCGGTCTACGCTTCTTCCAATTATTTTCTTTTTCACTCATTGAAAACACCTCCTGTGATTAGTGTTGCAAATTTGTTAGGTTTATATTCTAAGGATATTTTCGTAATGTTTGTTGCTTTTTATTTCGCAGTTGATATAAAATGCGCAGTAACTTTTATGTGACTTCCTCTCATTCTTTACAAGATGAGTGGAAATCGCGGCTTGGGGGAAATACACGCTTTCCGTGGGGAACGCTTCAGCCTCCTCGCGAGCAAAAACCGCTCACTGCGGGGTCTTCAGACAGTTCCTTTCCCAGTCGAGTAAGCGGGAGCGACGCCCACTTGGCGGGCGTGCTCCTCAACTCCTCACAGAACCGTGCGTGCAGTATTATTGCACACGGCTCTTCCTACCATCTTTCACAGAATATAGTTAATGTCTTTCTTTAGTTCATATATGTTCACTTTAATCTTTGGTCTAGGTAACGGATATCTTCTAAGAAATAAGATAAATTTATCCCAGCTAAAAGATTTCCGTTGACTTCTTCGGTTCATCCACTTAAACAATATCTGCTTAACACGATCAAGAAAGTTTTCCACAGCTAGTAAATTGTCCGTGATACAATAGTAATTGTAATAACCATTGAGTGACCGTTTTAATCTATCCATGATGACTTTAATATCCATGTTTCGATGAGTTTTGAGCCATTCCTTATGGTTCTTTAGCTTGTTATTTACTTTCTTTCGATTGCTTTTTCGTTTAACACGAAACTTCCCTTTCTGGCTTTTGCTACAGTAGTGAGTAAAGCCCAAGAAGTCGAATGTTGGTGGTTTGCCTTGCCCATCTTTTTCAACGAACCGTCCAAAGGTAATGATTTTCGTTTTATCCTTTGCAACTTCAAGATTAAACTTTTGCAGTCGTTTGATAAGAGCTGAATAGAAGGCTTCGGCATCACTTTTGTATTGAAAGCAACACACAAAGTCGTCTGCATATCGAACCATATAAGCTTGACCTTTACATTTCTTTCTAACCGCCTTCTCAAACCATAAGTCTAAGACATAGTGCAGATACACATTAGCTAGAATAGGTGAAATGACACCCCCTTGAGGTGTTCCTTTGTCTATATCAAAGTATTTACCTTCCTCCATGTATCCGCCTTTTAGAAATCTCGCGATAATTCTTAGAAGGCTTGGGTCGTTGATACGATGCTTGAGGAATTTCATCATCCATTCATGGTCAACATTATCAAAGAAACCCTTAATATCGGCATCGACAACGTAATTTGTTTTACGCTTCTCGATATACATATTAAGTATCTTCAGTGCATCATGACAGCTTCTAGATGGTCGAAAGCCAAAAGAGGAGTCGAGAAAATCATTCTCATAGATAGCGTTAAGAATTTTCGCTAACCCCCGTTGTACAACTTTATCCTCGTGGTCGGGAATGCCTAATGGTCTTTTCTTCTTTGTTCCTGGCTTATTGATATAAGTCCGTTTGACCGGGACTGGTCGATAAGCCTTCTTTTTGAGACGTTCCACTAAACCTTCAATGTTTTCGTTAAGGTCTTTACCATAGTCCTCCTTGGTGATACCGTTTATACCTGTTGCTTTACCACTTGGAAGTTCACGATGGCATTGTTTGAGATAATCCTTGTTAAGTAGATGTGCCAGAGAAGTGAAAACCATATCATGATCTGCTTTCGCTAATTCTGCTATCCTTGTTAGTTTCGTTTCCATTACATATCCACCTCTGTGTGCAGTTAATGTTTCCCTTTCAAGGGCGGTGACAGGTAGCGAGCCTTCCCTCCATCAGCGTTACCCGACTTCATTGGTACTATGCTGCTATCCGACTTCCTTTAAGCATTTGACAGCCCTCACTTTATTATCGCTTGTTCGTCATTACCCTTCTCATTTTACTAGAGGGACCTAAAGGATCTCCCGAGTTGCCGTAATATATCAATGTGTAACGTGCCAAGGTCATCGACTCCGGGGAAGTCATTATTCTCTTGCCGTTAACGAGAATAACAATATTGCCTTCTGGGCTCCTGAACACATCAGCCTTCCCATTTAACACGAATTTCGAAGCTCAATCCCTTCAACCGCTTGGCTTACGGCCCATTGTCGGGTAGAAAACTGGCGCGCACATTCATTAGAATTACGTTTCCAGTAGCCCCCCTGCGATCCCGGACGGTCGGTTTTCCCGAGTCCGGTTCTGACCTTGGATAAATCATATACAAGCCTTCCCAATTAACCGCAGGATTAAATGTAGGTACACATATTCCCCCATCAATTAATGGTTTACTTTTATACTAGCCTGGAGTTCATTACAAGCTCCGAGTCTTGTTGTCCTTGCAATCCAAGTGCCCAGAGGTCCTTCGCTCTATCATAGGTGTTACCCTGATAGAAGTGTAATTTACTTACTCTTAGAAAGGAATTACCCTTTCCTCATAGCTACTACGTCCTCATGCGCCAGTCCTAAATCATCTTGTCAATTTCTATTGTGCCTCTTATATGACAAGTCTTCATTGATTAGTACCATATCAATTAGAAGTAGGACCTTCCCGTCGTTATCTCTAAGAATCTTTCCACAGATGCAGGAACCCATGCCCCGGCTGCTCTTACAGTGCTTTTAACCGTTACTTCCTGTAAGACATCGGTCTTCCCCCACTAGGCAAAGGTCGACGCTAAGCAAATATCCCTCGGATAGCTTCATTGAGGGGCGTAGATTTCGGGACTGCAGTATTCGTTAAAGCCTTCCAGCCTCTGTGTTTGCTTGTCACGCTGACTATCCCAACCTTATCCTCTCTGTGTAGAATAGGCTGCCGTGACTTTTACTTCCAAGCAGAACGTAGTTTGTTACCTCCCCACGCATTGGATATGCTAGTCATCCGAACCGGTTAATTGATGACAGGAGACTTTCACTCCATTAGATTCTTAGCCTTGACGGCTGCTCCACCTTGCTGTCTACGCTTAAAGGCAGTGCGTTACCACCTGCCCTCCAAGACTCGCTACGAGTGAATGGCTAATTCTTTCTCGACGGGAATCCCACCCGCTATATATTACGACCTATGCTCGGTCGCTCCAGGAGTCTCGCATTTCCCCCAAGCCTAAGTCCGATTTTCTGTCCGTGGGAGAAGAAAACCACTTAATATTAAAATCATTAACAACTACTCACAATCCAGAAAATTCTTATCAGCGAAGTATTCTGGTGGAGCGTATTCAAGCACCTCTGTTAATTAGAACAATTGAAGTCCTTGTAATATTCACTATTACGCATTATATAGCTTATGTGTTGTATTTTGCAATGCGAGTTCTTAGAAAATTGCAATCACAAATCGAGAATGTTGCAACTTGACACGGAGCCTCTGTGAGCATGAGTGATTAGCCAAGAAGCCAGCTGTAATAAGGCTTGGCTAAGTTGATCATGGTATCATACTCACTTCTCCGTATAAAGTCGCAACGGCTTAATCCCCTTGCAATACTCTCGACTTTTACTTTGCACTAAACATGTGTCATAAAGCGGTTACCTTTATTCCGCTATACCCGTTTGTACACCTTGCAGCACTTAGCGTTTATTATTAATTACAAATCCATGCGCCATTCAAAGTTCATGGAGGTGTTTTATATTGGTGGAAAATGTATACTAGAATCAGTAATAACTTTTTTAGGAGAGGTAAGATTATGGCTAAACGCAATAAAGGGATTAAGCGGCACGAATCGTTATACCCACTTTCACACCACCATCATCATGCATTAGTTTTAGCATTAAAATTAAAACGAATCGGAACAGAAAAAAGTGAGTTGACTGAGAATGAATTGAAAAGTGAGCTTGAGCGTTTTTGGGAAAAGGATGGTAACCAGCATTTTCGGGATGAAGAGGAGATTCTGCTACCTGTCTATGTACAATATACATCTATTGAGCAGCCTGAAATAACCGAAATGTTATTGGAACATGTAACCATTCGATCACATGTACATCAAATCCTTACATATGAAGATAATCTCGTTTCCTTAATGAATAACCTTGGCGAGCTTTTAGATACACACATTAGAAAAGAAGAGCGTGTTCTCTTTCCCATGATAGAAGCGGCATTACCGGAACATGAACTACAAAAATTAAAACCTTATTTACATATTGATGATTAAACTACTCATAAAAAGCAATATTAATCCCTCATCAGCTTTTGCCAAGCATTTGAGGGATTACCTTCCATAAGTGCCTATCTCCCCTTGATAAGATTTGCCTTTTGATGTCTTTTAGTTATCCTGAAAATTATTGAAAAATTTCTTCCAAATCAACCTGAAACCCTTTCAATACAGTAGATTGAATTACACCTTTACCCTTCAATATGTCTACTTGTTGATAAACTTGTTCATCCGTTAAAGCATATACTTGAATCGCATTTAGCATCGGGTTGACTACCCAATATTCTTTCACACCGTATTTCATATAAGCTTCCATTTTTGTTACAAGATCATGACTTTGGTTAGATGGACTAAGAATTTCAGCAATCATTTTAGGCACGCCGACAAACCTATTTTCTTCCAGTCCTTCAACATCACAAATAACGGATAAATCCGGTATGAATATTTTCGTATCGTCTAGGTCATCCCTATACAGATGAATATCATAAGGGGCACCGAAAACTTGGCATTTTCCGCCGTCAAGAAAATTAAACAATTTTGCCAGTAGCCTGGTGGAAACCTGTTGATGACGCGTTGAAGGAGATGGTGACATAAAAACAATTCCATCAGCAAATTCCAATAAGTGATCTGTCTCTTCTCGCATTTTATAAAAGGTTTCGACACTTACTTTCTTTTCCTCGGGAAGACTCATGCAAATCTCCTCCATTTGTATACTTATTTACTTATTATATCACAGGACGGAGCTTTCTTATGGGATTGCCCGGTATTCCATATTGAACCTCCGTTAATTGAATAAGGATATCCTTCATTAATAGTTGTTGCACTACTTAATCTTCTCTATCAATTTCAACAAAATAACGATCCTTTCGGTAAGATACTGCGTCCATGGTTGCTATAAGATTATCCTTATGAAGTATGTCAATTCTATAAAAGCCAGTACGGAAATTTCGTCTTATTTCTGTTGCACAGGCAACTATTTTATCGCCTGGTTTAGCTGCTTCGATAAACTGGATTGTTGTCGAGAGTCCTACTGAAGTTTTTCCATAAGCATTACAGGCTGCTGAAAAAGCATGATCTGCTAAAGCATATATAACTGCTCCATGAACAGTTCCATATGCATTCACCATATGACTCTTCACTTCTAGCATTGCTTCTGCAAACCCGGCCGCAAATTTTGTTAACTCAATTCCTAAAGCTTGTGCATACGGATCGTTTTTTACTTGTTTGTAAATTTCTTCGTAGTGTTTTTCATGAATTTGATATTCATCAATTTTCTTCCTCACGATTATTCACCCTTTTGTTCTGTTCGTTTCATGAATTCCTAAAAAAGCTATTCCATTCCCTTCTTAAGCATATCTTAAAAATCTGTATATTAATTTTAACACAAATATTCAATTTATTTTATATAGGCTTACTGAAAATTAAACACACGCTATTTCGAATGTGAAATAACGTGTATTTAAATAGGTAATTTAATTCTCCTGAAATAAAACCGTTAAGCATCTTGTTTTAAACCATCTTTTTAATTATTTTGATCCAAGACCGTCATACTGATCTCTCAATGACCGTTTCAACACTTTACCACTTGGATTTTTTGGTAAGGTTTCTGCAAAATCTACATACTTTGGTGCTTTAAATGTAGATAGATTGGCTTTACAAAATTCCAGGACTGTTTCTTTTGTCAGGTTTGCCCCTGCTTTTGGCACAATTATTGCTGTAACAGCCTCAATCCAGTAAGCATCAGGTATACCTACTACAGCGACCTCGGATACTCCTTCCAATTGATAAATCATTTCTTCCACTTCTCGACTGGAAACATTCACGCCGCCAGTATTAATCATATCTTTTTTTCGGTCAATTATCGTTACATAACCATCTTCATCCATCACACCGAGATCACCACTATGGAACCATCCACCACGAAAGGCTTCAGTAGTTTTCTCAGGGTCATGTAAATAGCCTTTCATCGCGTGTGGGGTGCGATGGACAATTTCACCGATCTCGCCACGAGCTACTTCCTTATCGTTCTCGTCAACAATTTTCGTTTGCACATTTAACGAAGCAGTTCCGGCTGAACCCAATTTGCGGAGTTGATCTTCCGGCTGCAGAGCTGTCGCAAGCGGCGCTACTTCTGTTTGACCGTAAAAATTCCAGAAACGGGCATTTGGCAAGCGTTCAGCCAATTCTTTTAAAATTTCCCGGGGCATAATTGCCGCACCATAATAACATTTCTCCAACGTCGACAGATCACGTTTTTCAAAATCAGGATGCCGCAAAAGTGCAATCCAGACAGTCGGCGGTGCAAACAGCTGTGTTGCTCCTTCTTCTTCAATCGTTTGCAAAATAAGTTCTGGGCTAGCTGCACCAAGAACAATTCCACTAGAACCTACATACACACTCGGTCCTAAAAACACATGGAGTTGTGCACTATGATAGAGTGGCAGGGCATGGATGGCAATATCTCGTGCTTCCATTTTTCCATCAACAATACAGCTGACATATTCACTCACTAACGATTTATGTGACAACATCACCCCTTTTGGTCGGGATTCTGTTCCACTTGTGTATAGCACGTGAGCCAGTGTATCATCTGTAATATCGGCATCAACAAAATCCGTTGGCATTCCATCCCGGATGGCTGACAATAGCTGCCAAGAAGAAAGTTCATTTATCGGCACATACGCAGCTGGTAAATCCATTAAATAGCGATGAGCAATGTTTGCCCTACCCGATGCCTTGTCTAGTACAGGGGCATATTCCGCCGATGCAATGAATCCAGTTACTTCGGCATGTTCAACAATATATTGAATGTCCTCTTCCGTCAGCATGTAATTAATCGGAATCATGACTGCTCCAATACGCGCTAAAGCAAAATTGACGACAACGAAGTCCAAACTGTTTTTGGACATAACCGTAATCATTTCCCCTTTTTGCATCCCTTTTTGTAAAAAGGCCCGTGCTGTTTGATTTACCAGATCATCCAATTCCGCATACGTCAAATGCTCATCCTCATATTTAATCGCAAGCTTTTCCGGTGTCCGATCCCGCGTTCTTGCCAACAGATCTCCCAATGTGTTCCTTCTCGCACGTTGCAACAGACTTGTGAGCTCATCATTTACTTTTGAATTCATGTCCCCACCCCTTAAATGATTTTGCTGACTGTTTGAACTGAATTTTCCATCTTTTATTTTATTTCAGATAACTGTACTTGGCAAGTGTTCTTACCTAATGAATAAATTGTCTTTTAAAAGTTGGGAATATTTTTTGAGGATCGTGCGCGGGTTGATGTTGCTGTTTTCGGGTTGATGTTTCCGTTCTCCGGCTGATGTTCCTGCGATTCGGGTTGATGTTTCCGCTCTCGGGCAGATGTTTCATGTTTTCGCGCCGATGTTGCTGCTTTCGGGCTGATGTTCCTGCTCTCGAGCCGATGTTTCATGTTTTCGCGCCGATGTTTCATGTTTTCGCGCCGATGTTGCTGCTTTCGGGCTGATGTTCCTGCTCTCGGGCCGATGTTTCATGTTTTCGCGCCGATGTTGCTGCTTTCGGGCTGATGTTCCTGCTCTCGGGCTGATGTTTCATGTTTTCGCGCCGATGTTGCTGCTTTCGGGTTGATGTAGTCAAGTCCTAAATATTGTGTAAATCCCTTGATACAATATTTCAACTATTTATGGTTTATAGTTTAATTTTATTTGGTTGGGAAGGGGTACCCCTTCCCAACCAAATAAAATTTTCGCGCCAAAATCCCCCACTTTTTCATCTGCCAACCTTACGAATTTTTCCCGATTTACACTTCTTATCGTTTTGCCACACAGCAGCCTTAATCTTCATCACGATAAAAGAATCTTTTTTCACCGGGATCCATTGCTTCATCGCAATCCATGAGTACTGCATCAATTAAACGGAATGCAGAGTCTATATTAGGGAATATTCGGATGACACTTTCTCTTCTTCTCACTTCAGAATTTAGTCTTTCCAGAACATTTGTAGTTCGTATATGGACGTGGGTGTCTTTATCCTCTGTATAAAATTGAGCGGCATCTTCATAGCCCTCATCTAACGTTTTAATGGCCTTTTCATACTTGTTATCGTCTTCGTATTTCTCGATGAATTCATTTTTTAACATTCTTGAGATTTTAGCTGTAGGTGCTTTGAAAATTTCCTTTAGATGATCACGTGCCTCTTTTGATCCTTTCTTAGGCATTTCTTTAATGATGTTCCGTAAAAAGTGTACTGTGCAACGTTGCCAGCTTGTATTTAGGAAACTTTCCGTAATTGCTGCCTTTAAGCCTTCGTGAGCATCAGATATAACTAATTTTGGTGCTTGGAGTCCTCGTGATTTCAAATATTTAAAAAACACACTCCAGGTTTCTTTAGATTCAGTGTTAGCTACCTTAAATCCTAAAATTTCTCTTTTGTCCTGGCTATTAACTCCTAAAGCAATATAAACGGCCTTGGAAACCACCCTGTGATATTCACGAACTTTAATGCACATCGCGTCGACATAAATATAGTTATAATATTGTTGATTTAGAGGTCTTTGAGCCCATTCCTTAACAATAGGATCCAGCTTCTTGGTTAGCCCGGATACCATCGATTTAGATACCTTTTCTCCGCAAAGCTGCTCGACGACTTTCGTAACTTTACGGGTAGAGACACCGTTGATTACCATTTCCAACATGGAAAGCAAAAGGCTTTATCACAACGCTTATATTTTTCAAATAGCTACGTTGAAAATTCCCCGCTGCGAGTACGTGGAACTTTTAATTTTACCTTTCCTATATTAAGAACCAAATCCCTTTCATAGTAACCGTTTCTGTAATCCTTTCGATCCTCCTCCCGTTTATATGGGGCGCTCTTCATATATTGGTTTCTTTCCATCTCCATGTACTCATTAAATAATAGAACGATAGATGATTTTACAACATCATTTAAATCAGATTGAAAGACTTCCTGTTTTATTTTTTCAAAGTCTAGGTTAAACTGTAACTGGGTCATTATTAATTCCTCCTACCTTGTTTATCGTGGTTGAAAACATTGTATCATAAGGAATTAATATGACCTTTTTTGTTTATCCTTTTTACACAATTATATAGACTTAATCGTTGNGTCTAGGTTAAACTGTAACTGGGTCATTATTAATTCCTCCTACCTTGTTTATCGTGGTTGAAAACATTGTATCATAAGGAATTAATATGACCTTTTTTGTTTATCCTTTTTACACAATTATATAGACTTAATCGTTGATGTTTCCACTCTCGGGCCGATGTTTCATGTTTTCGCGCCGATGTTGCTGCTTTCGGGCTGATGTTCCATGTTTTCGCGCCGATGTTCCTGCTTTCGCGCCGATGTTTCTGCTTTCGGGCCGATGTTCCTGCCCTCGGGCTGATGTTTCTACTCTCCCGCTGATGTTTCATGCGCTCGCTCCGGCGTTCATGCTGTTGATTCCGAAAATGTTATACAAAAAACCTGGCTCCTCATCAGAACCAGGTTTTTGTTGATTCATTTATAATTTATTAGTGATGCATACGTGTCTGAATTTAACTGTTTAATAACCTCAACGAGCAGCTTTACGCCGTTTTCAATATCTTGTTTGCTAGCGAGTGATACATGACTATGCATATAGCGTATTGGAACTCCGATAACAATGGTGGGAACGCCTTGTTTGTACATATGTATTTTCCCGGCATCTGTTCCGCCACCAGTCATTACCTCAATTTGATAAGGGATGTTATTTTTTTCTGCCGTATTAACCACTAAATCGCGGAAACGAATATTCGGTATCATTGAGGCATCCAGAAAAGTCACAAGTGGTCCCTTGCGTAATTCTGGGTGATCAACATCATCACTGCTTGTGCCAGGAGTATCTTGCGCAACACCGACATCAAGTACAATTGCAACGTCCGGTTCCACAGCATATGGTGAGGTTTCAGCCCCGCGTAATCCAACTTCTTCCTGTACATTCGCACCCGCATAAACGGTATTCGGATGGTCTGTTCTACTTAGTTGTTTCGCGGCTTCAACAGCCATATAGCAGCCAATTCGGTTATCAAGTGCCTTTGATAAAACCGTATCATTATCATGCATCATTTCATACGGACAAATTGGTACAATGGGATCCCCAACTCGGATGCCCCACTTTTCAACCTGCTCTTTACTGTGTGCGCCAATATCAATGTACATTTCTCTCATTGGAAATACCTTTTTTCTTTCTTCGGGCTGCAGTAAATGTGGTGGCTTTGAACCTATTACGCCGGTAAACTTCTTCTTTTTCGTAATTACCGATACACGTTGTGCCAGCATTACCTGATCCCACCAGCCTCCAAGCGGGGTGAAACGAAGGTATCCGTTCTGATTAATTCCTTTTACCATAAAAGCAACTTCATCCATGTGACCGGCAAGCATGATACTCGGTCCAGATGGATTTCCTTCCCTTTTCCCATAGATGCTTCCTGTATGATCATACAAGATGTCATTGCTTATTTGCTCCAATTCTTGTTGCATAATCTGGCGGACTTCATTTTCGTAACCTGATGCGCTTTGTGCTTGCGTCAATTCTCTTAATAAATCCATATCTTCACCTATTCATTTCGTATTTACGTATAGTATGGATAAGCGAAAATACTTTATGCGTATTTGTGATCTGTTTCCCCGTCACTTTAGACATGAACTATATTTTGTGGGGACTCTTGCTTTATATTATTTGTGAATATTACTAATCTCTTCATCTTTCATCCATTTTCTTTGCTCTTCAACAGTCTTTTGAAGATCTCTGTCTGTTGTTTGAATTTCATCTAAATAGGATAAGGCTTCTTCTATTCTATTATTTTTATACAATGCAGTTGACATACTAAAATAATATGCATTTGCTGACTGTATCTCTTTAGGCGGATTTTTCATACTCGTCAGCTCATTTAAAAATACTTCTGCATTATTCGTTTCCTGATATGCCTTGATGATTTGGTTATATTCTTTGGCAAAATGTTTATCTTTTTGCATATCAAGAAACAGTGCAGCTATCATGCACAGGATAAAATGAATAATCGCAGCTGAAATAACGATGATTATCATCAAAAAAATATTATTGGGAGCGTAATCCAGGGAAAGATTCACCGCTATTATCTCAAAAAGGATTAGTGTTACTATGTATATTGAAGAAATTATTTTATTCTCCATGACTTTTTTCTTATAAATGGTACTTTTCATTTCATGTAAATTTTGTTCGTTAAGGACGGAAGTAATATATTCCATGTTTCGATTTTGATTTGGGAGGTGCTTCATACTTCGTTTCGTTACCTGAAAAACATAATTTGCCCCATCCGTAAACTGTAAAGTAATGAAGTAGTTAAGCATCCCCTTCTTGATTTTGATTCCCTGCATATCGGCAAATTTAAAATGCTGATATCCTTTGGCTTTATCTGCACGAAAACCGTCCATTAATATAGCTAATATTCCATGCTTATCTACATCAAGGACGCAACTCACATGAGATTTCTCACCGTTTGCTTTTTTTAAGTAACCTATTACTAGATGATCCAGAGAAAACGCTGAAATTTCTTCTGGTGCATCAGGGAATATCTGCTGTTGAATAACATCTTTTAAAAGTTCCTCTGTATATCGTATTTTCATTTAATGTCCCCCTTTTCTATCCACTAACTTGCTGAACATCTATGGACTATTCTATTTTTCTATTTCCACCAAAATGTTAAACTGTCTGCCTTATCTAGAGAAACGTTTCAATGTTTGACCAACCTACACCTGTAGTGGCAGCAGGAATGCAGTACCTTTTCCACTATTGCACCAGTTAGCTTATTAAATTCCCAAAGAAAATAATGAAAGTCAAAAAAGCTGATAATGTCAAAGTCAGTATTATAGTGGCTATACTCCTTGCTATTCCTTTCCAACCTTCAATCCCCGAAAAACCTAATACTCCTAAAAAGAAAGTTATTTACGTAATATATAAGACCAAATTTATGGGGTGTGCACCTGGAATAATCAATTGGACCAGAAAAAGAAATTACAAAAAAAGAAAACACAAATTATTGAACAAACAAATGACCAAATATTAATCTTTTTCTTCATTTTAGCACCCCTTCTTTCTATAAAATTCAACAAAAAGGATACTCCTTCTTTAAGAAAAGCACCAGTTGTGACAATAAGATTTAATGATATTTTATTCAGCCAAATTATTAACTAATAGGTACTCTTTATTGTTATCTCCAATAAATTGTAATCCTTTTATGTGTGCAAGGTTTGCAATTTCTTCCTTTGTAAGTCCCTTTGAATCAATGATAATTTCTCCGTTAATTTCAATAGTATCTTCATTATATTTTATACCTTGTTTTTTAATTTCAATAAGTCTTTCTTTTATATCCATTGATGGGATTACATTAACAGTATGAACAATACTTATATCATCTTCATTTGCAACTGTAATTTCATATGTCAATTTTTGTTTGTCAAAATTTGATTGTTCAGGTTCAACAGCTCCAATTGAAACTGCACTAACTGTTATTCTTTGTTCCTTATCTTTTTCACTTGTGATTGAACATCCTGTTAACATAATAAACACTATTAAAAAATAAACTATACCTTTTTTCATATAATACTTATCTCAATCCTTTCTTGAAGAAATCTGCCACTTTACTTTAAGTACATTCGTTCACAATCTCTTATTATCAACTACCAAGTGTTTTCAATCATCTGACCCTTTAAAGAAATAATACCTTATGTATTTTTACCATGAAAGCCCCTTTGGACAAGCATATCCAAAGGGGAAAACGATACATCTTTTTTATAAACGATACAATTTTATTACAAACCCACAGTTAGCGGACAGGAGGACGAGTCCCGATAACTTTATTCGGATTGAACACACCGGCTGGATCTAACGCTTGTTTAATTTTCCGCATGACATCAAGTGATTGGCCATGTTCCTTTTGCTGATATTTTTGCTTACCGACACCAACGCCATGTTCACCAGTACATGTGCCACCTCTAGCAAGGGCATAATCAACGATGTGTTCATTTACAGCAGTTGCTTTTTCAATATCTTTTGGATCATTCACATCAACCATCAAAAGGATATGATAGTTACCGTCACCAACATGACCGACGATTCCACCTTCAAGCCCTGATTGTTCAACTGCAATTCTAGCGTCTTTTATCGCACCCGCTAACTCAGAGATTGGTAGACAGACGTCCGTTACCATCTGTTTCTTTCCTGGATGACCATGAATATAAGCATATGCTACATTATGGCGAGCTTCCCAGAGACGATTTCTGCCCGCAGTATCCGTTTCAAATTCTATATCCTGACAGTTACGATCATATACAATCTCTTTGGTGAATTCCACATCTTGGTTAAGTCCCGCTTCATTCCCATGAAACTCTAAAAATAATGTAGGTACTTCTTTATAATTCGTGTCACTAAAAAGATTCATTTGCTTGATTGATTGCTCATCGGCAAGTTCGACTCTTGCTACCGGAATACCAGCTTGTAAAATGGCAATCACCGCTTCAACTGCATTATCAACACTGGCAAAAGAAGCCCTTGCAGCCATGACATGTTCAGGAATTCCATAAACCTTTAACGTTAATTCGGTAAAACAGCCTAACGTCCCTTCCGAACCGACGAAAAGACCGTTCAAATGATAACCTGAGGATGACTTTGCAGCTAAATTACCTGTATGAATAATGGAACCATCAGCAAGAACAACTTCCAAGTCACGAACTTGATCCCGCATGATACCATATCTGACCGCAGTCGTTCCACTTGCATTCGTTGCGGCCATCCCACCAAGTGTAGCATCAGCTCCAGGATCGACCGAGAAAAATAAGCCATACTTTTTAAGTTCTTTGTCTAGTTGTGAGCGAGTAACACCAGGCTGTACCTTGACAAGAAAATCATCCTCTCTTATCTCAAGCACTTTGTTCATCATCGAAAAATCTAGTACGATTCCTGCATCATACGGGATCGCATTGCCTTCCAAACTTGAACCAAACCCAAACGGTACAACAGCTGTATCATGCTTGTTTGCTAGTTTGATAACTTGACTGACTTCATCTGCGTTTTCCGGGAACACAACGATTTCCGGTAAATGTGGTGTATGATAGGATTCATCCTTGCTATGCTGTTCTAAAATCGTTTCATTGTTTGTCACCCGATCAGGCGCTAATAATTGCTGCAGTTCTTCGAATAGTTTCAAAAGTTACATCCCCTTCATTTTAGCGAATAGTCAAAAATCCTATTCTTATCGTAACATAAGATACAAATGAATGATGATGCTTAATCTATCATTCGCCTAAAATATTCCCCTTCAATAATTAGAGAAGGAAGGAGGTTTTGAAACATGGAAACAATCGCCATAATCCCAGCTATGTCCTCGGAATTATATATTCGATGTAATGAATCCGGATTTACTGTAACCGGAAATGCCATTCGATCATGGACAAGTTCAATCGCCTCTGTTTTCAGATTCGCTTTTTGCAAGTTGTATTCGTTTGACCCAACATATGGCTTCAGACCTTTCCAGCTTTCCGACAAAAATTCCGGATAATTTGCTAGCGCACGATAATCACTTGCCGCATCATATGCATGATGTGTTTTCATAATATCTGCGAGTAGACGTTGCACATAAAAATCTGTATCGTTCAGATTTACGAGATGAATTTTCGGTAACCCTTCTATTACTCCAGGTTTATTCAATTCACTATAATTCTGACTGCCCCGTATCGGTCGATTACTCAAACTCTCCGCCCAGGAACAAGCTATCAATAACAGTTTTGGATTGACATAATTGAATGTAAAAATAACCCGCTTGATCCGTTCAATTGTTGATAAATCATATACATAATTCCAATTTATTTTTGGCACATCAACAGTTAAATTTGGGTACCTAAGCTGTCTCGCTGCTGCTTCCATCTCGTTTGTCAGCATATTGGGACGTACTTGGCCCCAAGCAATACTTAAAAACGTTTCATAAAGGGCCAACGTTCTAAAAATAAAATTAACAACTGGAACTTTTAAAACAAACTGAATATCATGGTACAGATGATTCAGATTACCCTTTGCATCAAATTCGTAAATTTCCGGTACCCCATAATCATATGGCATCTCCATCCCCCTAACAGTTAAGATCCATACATTTGTATTCCTTCCTAAAATTTTTGTTCATCCATATGACATTCGCCCAAAAAATTCTTTTCCGGTTCCTATTTAAAGTGCCTTGAATATAGTGAAATTGACTAGTATAAAGGAGGACATTTTTATTATGGAATCATCACGTAAGAACGAACCTAAGCACCTTGCCTGGCATGAAACATTGGAAATACATGAACTTGTAGCTTTTCAATCGATTGGTTTAATGAAATTAAAAAATTCTGTAGGGGACGTGAAGGATGATATGCTCCACAACCTTTATGTCCAATGCATTAAAGATTATGAAAATAACATCAAGGAGTTAATACAATTTTATTCATTGGCACCTCGGGATGATGAGGAAGAATCAGAAGCTCGAAATTTAGGCAAGGGTTTCTACGCTGGGGATTTGTTAATTTTATCTAAAACTGCTGTAAAAGCGTATGCAGCAGCAATAACTGAGACTGCTACACCGGTGTTACGAGAAACATTAACAAAACATTTACAAAAGGCAATCCAAGCGCATGCAAAAATCTTTTCTTATATGTATGATAAAGGACTCTATCCAGCGTATAATCTGGAAAAGCTACTGAAAAATGACCTAAAAAATGCACATATGGCTTTAGAAATGCACTACAAATAAAACGTGTGCTATTTAACTGCTCATTTCTATAGGTGGAGCTGGAAATTACATTCAAAGACAAACAAAAAAAGAATACGGGGACAATAAGAACGGCCCAATCATGACTGGACCGTTCCTATTGTTTTATACACTAACTTCTCCCTGTAATGCTTTTACCGCTTCGATAACCTGGTTGGACAATAATTTAAATTCGGCCATTTCCTGATCAGCCTCATCAATCTGTCCGTGTTCTATTAACCGGTAAATTTCCTCCATTTTACGATGCACATCATGGTGTGGTTTTTCCAGTGCCTTGAACGCTGCCAATGTTGTGATCGGCTGATTTTCTTGTTTCATTTGTTCCATCCATTTTCCTAAACGACAATCAGCTAAACTGGTTTTCTCACGTTGCTCCGTATGGTATCCAAGCAACCTGTTGTATAACCACCAATTCCATAAACGATGCTCCGTTTGGACGACACGCAAAAGCTGTCCAGAGGTTAATTCTGGAATGACACTGATAACTTCTTTCCTAAGCTCATCGACTTCCCGACTTGCTTGATAAATGGAATTTCCGGTTGTGTTTGTTTTGTCTTTTATCTTTTCGGTATGATCGTGAATGACAAAAATCCGATCGGTAATATCCTGTGTTGCCGCCGATTGTTCTTGGGCAATGGCTGCAATACTGCTCGTTGAATCACCCACTTCCTCGATTTTTTCCATCATTTTTTCCATCATTGCAATCGCATTATTAGCTTGTTCTACTTGCTTGGATAAAGAGGCAGACATTTCTTCCACAGTATTGCCAACATCACCAGAATCAAATTGAATGCCTTGAATCGTCTTACTTATTTGGTTAACCGATTGTTTCGTCTGTTCGGCTAATCCGCGAACCTCATTGGCTACAACAGAAAAGCCACGTCCACTATCACCAGCGCGGGCTGCTTCAATCGAGGCGTTAAGTGCCAACAAATTCGTTTCATCGGCAATATTTTGAATCAACTCTACAATATTGGTAATCTCTTTCACATCATTTATCAAATGACTGATCTTATTCTGCATTTGAGTAAAATCATCCGCCATTTTTGTAAAACCAGTTAGTGTCTGTTGAATAATGTCATGACCCTTTTGTGACTCTTCGATCATTTTCACAGTATTACCCGATACGGTTGTCGCATTATCGGCAACTTGTTGGACAGAATCACTAAGTTCGCTGGCGGCATCACTGATACTTGACGTTTCCGTTACAGTTGCGTCAACATCATGAAGCAAACCACTAACTTTATCCGCCCCGATCACACTTTCCATCACTTTATTGATGTTTTCCACCATGTAAAAATCATTCGCTTCTTGATATGCATTTAAAACGATCAACGAATCAAACGTTATAATTCTATTTAATGCAACCAAAACATCTGCAAGCTCATTTGGTTTGGAATGAAATCTGGCAACAATTAATGGAAACAAATATTCATACACACGAACATACGACCCGATATACCATTCATCTGTCAAATGGATACGGCTATGTATTCGGCCAATTTTTTTACGATATTCAATATAATCAGCATCAAGTTTTGGCTTTGTCAACTGTTGGAAATACTTTGTGATTAACGTTGTGTATGCTTTAAAAGTTGTATTATCATTAAAAATTTCCTTGATCTCCGGAATCATCATAATCATGTTGTAATGCCGCTCGGCAATGGTTGATGCATGTTCCTCCATTATGTCATCAATTTTCGCCAAGGCATTTAAATCTTTTTCTGAAAGCTGACATAACTTTAATAGCTCCCTTGTAGATTCAACATCATTAATTGAAATATCACTGTCTTTTAATGGGGTTATGTGATCGTTCTGTTTTAACTTCGTCGTGAATAGCATAAAAAATCCCCTCCTACTTTAAGTGTAGTGGGAATTTTTTCATTTAGATGTGATACAAGTCACACGTCTAGTACTTTTTTTTCATAAATAAATTCGTTGCCTTCTGGTGGCCTTTTTCATTTTTGGTGTTGTATACCCATGATCAAATATCCTACCTTTTCTCATATTGCAATTGTTAAGCAACGTATCAACACCTCCATCATAGTGTCTCATCGCATGTTGAAAAACATATGCTGCTACACGTGCATCCTCCAATGCATGATGGTGTTCAAATGCTATTCCATGATGTGTAGCCACTGTGTTTAGTTTGTGGTTCATTAAATCTGGCCAAACTTTTTTGGAAATATTCGCTGTACAAAGATAGTCCATTTCTGGATAAGCTATCTGAAAGTAATCAAGTGTATTCCTGATTACACTCATATCAAAACTGGCATTATGCGCAATAACTAGATTACCAGCTAGGTAGCTATGTAACGTCGGCCAAACTTCTGAAAATGTTGGTGCATCTGCAATATCGCTGGGTGTGATCCCATGAACGGCAATGTTAAATGAACTAAATTCAACGAGCGGATTAATTAAACTGTAAAATTCATCCACAATTTCGTGTTCATTTGCCACAACGATACCAATTGCACATGGACTATGACGTTTCGCATTTGCCGTTTCAAAATCAATGGAAGTGAATTGCATAACTTTGCTCCCCCTTTCTAAGTGCGTGTTCAAACAATATATCCTCTTTCGCCAAGGAAGAAATTCGCCGCTTATCATTTGGTGCCTTTTGAATAACCTCTTTCATGCACTAATTTTTTCGATAAACAACTCTCGTACCACATATAATATCATGCAATGCCTTCTTTTCCTCGTTCCATCCGGCCATCATATAACCGATCATTAAAGGAATTGCGGAAATAACATACGCGAATCCTCTTCCTAGCGATTTCAACAAGCTAATTTGCGTCATATCTTTGTTTAACACTTGAATTTTGCACACCATTTTCCCTGGCGAGCCGCGAAACTTACTTCCAGTAAAAATAATGACAAATATAACAAAATAAATGAGGTTTGCTGCATCTTCTGATCGAGAAGTATTTTCTAAACTATAATTGAAAAAGACGTGATCATTCACTAACATGGCAATAATTAGTGCGATTACGAGTGTAAATACCCCATCCACCATATTCGCCAAAAATCTTATCCAAAATCCTGCTGGTTTGTACTGTTCCTGTTCCAAGCTAAAACACCTTTCTATTTATGACCCCATTACCCGAGTTAATTTTAAATGAAATCGAGCCTCAAATAATAAGTATTTATCTCCCATTATAATTCATTTCTAACACTGTGCAAAAAAACGCGCTCGTATATCAACGGAATTATTATTTCACATGTTAATAATTTCATTGCGGTATTTTATTTTTCAAAAAAGTTATATTATTTTGTTGACATTTCAAAACAAAGGCGGTAAAGTATTTATCAATAACTTAATTAAATAGTAATTTTTCTTATCCAGAGAGGTGGAGGGACTGGCCCGTTGAAACCTCAGCAACAGACAATTGTACTGTGCTAATTCCAGAAGCGTAAAGCTTGAAGATAAGAAGAGCAACCACTATCGCGTGAGACCCTCTTCTTTTCTAAAGAAGAGGGTTTTTATTTTTGAACACGTAGTAAAAGCCTACCACAAACCAAAAAGAGGAGGAACATGAATGAAGCGTAGTTTAGAAGAACGACTCAAAGAAGGAACAGTAATTGCTGGTGAGGGATATTTATTTGAATTGGAACGAAGAGGATATTTGCAAGCCGGATCCTTTGTCCCTGAGGTGGCTTTAGATAATCCTCAGGCACTTAAACAAGCATACAAGGATTATATGAATGCCGGCTCAGATGTTGTGTTGGCTTTTACATATAATGCACACAGAGAAAAAATGCGCATTATTGGTAAAGAGGATTTATTAGAGCCTTTAAATAGAAATGCTATCCGCATAGCTAAAGAGGTTGCAAGTGAGCATCCGAAAGAAGAAGCACTAGTAGCTGGAAATATTTCAAATACGAATATCTTTGATCCAAAAGACCCTGAATCGAAGGCAAAGGTAAGAGATATATTTGCTGAAATGGTTAAGTGGTGCAAGGAAGAAGGAGTCGATTTCATTAACGGGGAGACTTTTTATTACCATGAAGAAGCACTCATCGCATTAGAGGAGATCCTTAAACAAGAACTTCCAGCAGTCATCACCCTAGGACTAATGGGAGAAAATATTTTAAGAGATGGCTACACTGTCGATGAGTCATGTAAAGTTCTCTCTGAGAAAGGTGCCCTGGTCGTTGGCATGAATTGTTTCCGTGGTCCCAATACGATGCAACCATATCTTGCGGAAATAAGAAAAAATGTAGGTGGTTATGTTGGCGGCTTGCCGATCCCATACCGTACAACAGAAGAAAACCCAACTTTCTTTAACTTGCCTGATGGAGGATGCAGCTGTCATTTGCCTTTGGAGACCACTTTTCCAACCGCATTAGATCCACTATATCATAACCGTTATGAATTGGCGGAATGGGCTAAAGAGGCGAAAGATATTGGTATAAATTATATTGGCTTGTGTTGTGGTGCATCACCAGCAATGTTGCGAGCAGTGGCTGAAGCAGTAGGTGTAGAAACGATTAATTCAACATACTCACCCAATATGGAGAAACATTTCTTGTTTGGAAAAGACGAGACATTAAAGCAGCATAATTTGAGCTATCGTTTAAAAGCCTGATCGGAAAATATGGCTGAATTTCTAAAGCAACAAAAATGAGGTGATCTTTTGGCAAATGAATTAGTAAAAGCAATACAATTAGTAAAAGAAAAAGAGTGGGTAGATTTGACACATGCTTTTGGTCCAAATTCACCACACTTTTCAGCATTTGAAGCAGCAAAATTCGAAACACTATTTGATCATGATGATGGTTTTTTCGCACAAAGCTTCACATTTCCTGGACAGTATGGTACACACCTGGATGCACCGATTCACTTTGTCCGCAATACAAGGTACTTAGATGAATTAGATTTAAAGGAATTTGTTTTACCACTCGTTGTCATTGATAAATCCAGGGAAGCTGCTGAAAACAATGATTTTACATTAACAGTTAATGATATTTTAACATTTGAAGAAGAGCATGGAAAAATAGATCCCCATACTTTTATCGCCTTGCGTACAGATTGGAGCAAGCGCTGGCCTGATCAAGAGGCATTTGACAATAAAGATGTTGACGGTAATAACCATGCGCCCGGATGGTCCCTGGAAGCTTTGAAATTCCTATATGAAGAACGAAAAATAAAAGCGATTGGTCATGAAACATTTGATACGGATGCAGCTATTGACTTCCAAAAAAATGGTGCTCTTATAGCAGAATATTATGTTCTAGATCAAGACACATTCCAAGTTGAACTATTAACGAATTTAGATAAACTGCCTGCAAAAGGAGCTGTCATTTTTAATATTGTACCAAAGGCAAAAAAAGCATCCGGATTTCCAATACGATCATTTGCAATACTTCCATAGCTATTGTGTTAGATAACCAAATTGCGACAATACCAAAATTAAATGAAAAGAGGAATTTATATGTCTATTACATTAACAAAAGCTCCGTTCAGAGCAGATCAAGTCGGAAGCCTATTACGTCCAGAGAACTTACACAAAGCCAGAAAGGAATTCAAGGAAGGGAACATAACAGCAGAACAATTACGCGAGGTCGAAACGCAAGAAATCAAACGAATTGTTGACAAGCAAATCGAAATTGGCCTAGAAGCAGTAACCGATGGTGAGTTTAGACGTACATGGTTCCACTTGGACTTTTTAGAACATTTAAATGGAATTGAAGGTTATGTACCTGATCACGGATACAAATTTGAAGGGTTGGAAACAGAAAAATATGATGTACGAAACATAGGAAAGGTTTCCTTCAACCCAGACCATCCATTTATCCAAGACTTCATTGAATTGAATGAAATTGTCGATGGTCGTGCTGTTACAAAGATAGCCATCCCAAGTCCGAACCAATTATTTAACAGTGGCATCCATAATCCGGCAATTTATCCGGACATTGAAGAATACGCAAACGATATTATTCAAACATATCAAGACGCATTAAAAGTATTTTATGATGCAGGTGCACGCTATATACAATTAGATGATGTTTACATTGCTGGACTTTCTTCACCTGAAATACCATTCAATAATGGAAAATATTCAAGAGACTATCTAATTGACCTAGCATTACGTGTTGCGAATGGTGTTCTGGAAAACAAGCCAGAAGATTTAGTTGTAACCACACACTTATGTCGAGGAAACTACCAATCTACCTGGGCGTTTGAAGGAAGCTACGATTTGATCGCACCAACATTATTAGCAAAGGAAAAGGTAGATGGATTTTTCCTGGAATATGATGATGAACGATCAGGTGACTTCAAACCATTAGAATATATTCCAACTGGTGGAGCGCACGTCATCTTGGGCGTTGTAACATCAAAAAACGGAGAATTGGAAGATAAAGAAGCGATTAAGGCACGTGTTCAAGAAGCATCACAGTATGTGCCACTTGAACAACTAGGTTTAAGCACACAATGTGGCTTTGCATCGACACATCACGGGAATAAACTAACGGAAGAAGAACAGTGGATTAAGTTAAAATTTATCGTTGATGTGGCGAAAGAAATCTGGGAATAAATACAAATAAAAGTTTTAGTTGGCCTCTCTATTCCTCATGTTAGAGGGGCCTTCATTTTATGACGGCCTCATAAGAAAGGAGCCAATAACATGACAGGTCGAAGCTTAGATACCCAACTCGTACAATTGGGAAATAATAGTGATCAAGCTACTGGGGCGGTAAATCCACCAATCTATTTATCAACGGCATACCAACATCAAGGACTTGGCAGGTCTACTGGTTATGATTACACACGTACAAAAAATCCAACTAGAACTATTTTAGAAGAAGGGATTGCAAACTTGGAGGCGGGCAGCCGTGGATATGCCTGTAGTTCGGGAATGGCTGCCATTCAATTAGTCCTTTCCCTGTTTCAAACAGGTGATGAATTAATCGTTACAGAGGATATATACGGTGGGACATACCGCTTACTTGCACATTATTCGGATGTTTATGATATACAAACAATTTATTCGGAGTTTAAAGATGTCAATGAAACAAAGAAATTGATTACAAATAAAACGAAAGCATTATTCATTGAAACACCAACAAATCCATTGATGCAGGAGATCGATATCAAACAATACGCGACACTTGCTCATACATATAACTTAATACTTATTGTGGACAATACCTTTTTAACTCCTTATCGTCAGCGCCCCCTGGAGCTCGGGGCAGATATCGTTATTCATAGCGCTACAAAATACATTGGCGGACACAATGATGTGCTAGCAGGATTGGTTGTTGCAGAAGACGACGATATGATCTGTGACAAACTATCCAACTATCATAACAGTTCCGGTGCCGTTCTTTCCCCTTTTGATTCATGGTTATTGATTAGGGGATTGAAAACACTTGCTTTACGAATGGATAGACATGAAGAAAACGCAAAACGAATAGCGAACCATTTATCAACTGAACCAACTGTTACGGATGTATTATACCCTGGACAAGGTGGCATGCTTTCTTTTCGCCTAAAAGAAAGTAACTGGATCGACCCATTCTTGAAAAGCCTTCAGTTGATTACGTTTGCGGAAAGTCTTGGCGGAGTAGAGAGCTTTATTACCTACCCTGCCACCCAAACTCACGCAGACATTCCAGTCGAAGAACGCACCCGTCGTGGAATCTGTGATCGATTATTGCGATTCTCCGTTGGGGTTGAACAGGTAGATGATTTAATCAAAGATCTAGACCAAGCATTACAAACAGCAGTCCGTTAAAAAGAGTCCATTCATAGGCTGTCTTTTCTTTCCAGCAACCACAGTCGTATCTTTTCCCGAGCATAATACAATGAAGTCGCACGATTTTTCATTTTATATACATGACATGTTGCAGCAAAATCGGATATAATAGCTATTTAGTATATCTGTAGAGGATGTTTAGGAAAAATGGCAGTAACTAAAGAAAACCGGTCATAAAATCGAGCGACGTGTTCTCACACGCGCTGTAAAATGGCATCTTGAAGACCGCATTATTGTGCAAGACAATAAAACAATTGTGGTTCGTTAAGTGAAGGTTTCACGACCTATTGAATCCCTGAAAAAGACTCATTTTTTCAGGGATTCATGTATTTACATCATTTCAATCGGTTGGTCTCAGTTAAAAATCACTGCCTAGCGGGGGTTCAACTACCTTATTTTCAAGTTCCCCGATTTCCTCTATTTCCAGCTTAACCCTATCTCCGTCACGTAAAAATTGTGGTGGATCCATCGCAAAGCCTACTCCATTCGGGGTACCAGTTAAGATAATATCCCCTGGTTTTAAGGTAATTAAACCGGAAATAAATTCGATCAAGTAAGGGACATCAAAAATAAAATGACTCGTATTTGAATCTTGGCGTTTTTCCCCATTCACATAAGAACAAATAGATAAATTGTTCGGATCTCCAATTTCATCTTTTGTAACTACCCACGGTCCAACAGGTGTACTGCGATCCAATGTTTTTCCCTGAAGCCATTGAGGTGTTCTTTTCTGCAAATCACGAGCGGAAATATCATTGCCAATTGAATATCCAGCAATATAGTTAAGTGCGTTCGCTTTATTCACGTGTGATGCTTCTTTTCCGATAATCACCGCTAATTCTACTTCATAATCCAACTTATTGGTAGATGGCGATTTTTCAATATTATCTTCTGGCCCAATTAAGGCATTACTGAACTTGGCAAATAGCACAGGATAATCAGGGATATCACTTTTCATCTCCGCAGCATGCTCTGCATAGTTTTTGCCAACGCAAATTATCTTGGAAGGTGTTGACATTGGTGTACGTAAACTTACTTCCGCCATTTCAAACATAAAGGTCTCATTGGTATGATAAACAATATAATCGTAGGCTTCCTTTGCCCATTCTATTGCACGTTCCCCCATCGAGAAAAATACGCCTGGATCGGCAGGAAGAAGATGCTCAATTGAGTGAATGGAATCCTTATCTTGCTTGGAAGCCAACAAAGCACGAAAACCTTCCTGCAAATCAGCTACTTTCCCGTCAATTACACATCCAATTCGATATGTACCAGGTTGATTTTTAAATTTATAGCTTACTAGTTTCATATTAGCCACCTCGTAAATAAAATTTTTAAATGTAGCTTTTAAGCACGCCACCACTTCTCACATTTAAAGCTATTTTAGCACTTTATACGCTATTCTGAAAACAACTTAGCTTTGTTATTTTCAGTGCTAATGGATAGACACGTTTTCAGATACCTTTTATACTGTTACTGAACAAAAGCACGCTGGAGGCAAATGGTATGAGCGATTGGAAAATACAGGTGGCCCGAATATTAGGGGAACCTACTACAACGATTTTGAAAAATTATTATGGACAATCTAACTCCCTTGAGGTAAATGAAGAACGGTTATTAACATTTTATGATTATTTACGTGATGAATTAACGTTCCCATTTACAGCATTTCACGGAAAAGCTGAGGTTACATGCATGGGATTAGATCAGGAAATGAATGTGGATGAAATAGATGGAATTAAGCTGGTTTGTAAACGAGTCGATGAAGAAGTGACGATTCCGCTTACTAAGTTAATTGTGGAAGATACGAATGCGAACCTTTCTGCAATTGAGCTTTATCAGAAATGGGTTAGGGAATGCTGAAGACAATATTCGTTCGATTTCTAAAAGATTTTTCCACTATAAAAAGGCTAACCCTGATTTGGTTTAGCCTTTTTATAGTGGCTTATTTGCAGTATCCTAGTTTATTTTTTCTTTATCTTTGTTATAAACGTTAATTTTATATGGATCATCTTTCACGATTTCTGCTACTTCATTAGACTCAATAAATTGACGAACTGTGCGCTCAATTTCATTTCCAAGTTCCTTTGCATTTGAATCTGATGAATCAATCGATGTCCGTATTGAAAGGGTTAGCGGAGATGGATAGAAGGAATATCCTACGCCTTCCACTTTTAACCCTTCCATTCCAATTAGCCCCTCCGTAATCGTAGTAATAACCGGGGTCCATCTCCTATCAGCTTCTTCTTTCTCTGGATCAATTTTATATATTTTAATTTTGAAATCGCCTAAATTCTTCTTTTCCACGATATTGTTCACAATCTGTTTGATTTCCTCAACCCTAGTTTCAGATACTGGGATTTCCAGCGGGATAAACTTCTCTATCTTATTGATTCTTACATGTGCAGAAATAATATCATAATTTTGTTTATCCAATTCATTCAAAATAGCGTTTTCGAGATTTTTGCTTTTTTTCATATACCCTTCAATTTTTTTCCTTTGTTCATCGGAAATCTCATTTTCAACAGAAACATTTTCTTTTTCACGCCCTACTTCTACATGATAGGCATCCAATCCTTTTTCATGTAATATGCCTTCTATTTCTTGCTCGACATCTCCTTTCACTTCATTAAAATAACTTTCAGAGCCTTTTATACTTACGCCAATTGTTTTTTCCCGAACATCTAGAAATGAACCGCCAATATTATAATCCAATTCTTCTAGTGTATCTATTATGGAACTGCCCAAAGAAGATGAAGAATCTTTCTCAAAAAGACTGTTTAAAACCGGAATTTGTGCTAAGACTTTGGCAACAGAAGGCGAAACAAATGCTGCGCCAATTAATACTCCAAATAGCAGTACAATAGCTGAACTGAAGTACATCAACTTTTTACCAACAGGGGAATTTGCTTTTTTATTTCGTATTTCGTTAAAAACACCCTTTTTTATTCGTTCAGCAGTTTCCTGTTTAAAATAGTTATTGTTATAATAATCCTTCATTTTCTTAAATTTTTCATCCATGAATAATCACTTCCTTTCAACAAAGTAGAACTTTTGTTTTAGTTTGTCCCTGCCCCTGACCAACCTGGTTCTCACTGTGTTGGCGTTGATTTTAAGGGAGTTTGCAATTTCATCAATCTTTTGCTCATGGAAATAATATAAAACCAAAATTTCCCGATATTTTATGGGCAGCTTGAAAATGGTCTGTAACATTTCTTCTTTTCTATTTTGTTTTAAATACGTTTCCTCGGAGCTTTCACTGCTCATAAAACCATCAAAAAAGTGACGTAGGTCGATAAAATTCATAAACTTGTTTTTCCTTAAAAAGTCTTTTGATGTGTTCACCGTTATTCGATAAATCCAAGAAGTAATGGATGCCTCACCCCGGTACTTATCTAGGTGTCGATAGCATTTGATAAAAACTTCCTGAGCGACATCTTCAGCTATTCCGTGGTCTTTTACATAAGAGTAGGCAAGTAAATATACCTTTTTTGAATGAGCTGCCATTAGATCGCTGATTATTATTTCTTTATCAGCTGCATAAAGTTGATCTTTATTTAATTGAGTTGGATAATCGCGATAATCCTTCATCTAAATCCTCCTTGCCAAGTACTTATAAGACCCATGAAACCATATTTATGTTTCATTTTTTAAAAAAACATTAAAAAAGCCTAGAAGACGTTTCCTCAATAAATTTTCCCCAATTAAAAATTGCCTTGTCACACGCTAAAACGTGTAACAAGGCAAAATAAGTGATCGTATTCTGGTTATACAGTTAAGTTATACTTAAGAAGTAACCAATACTCGATCAAGTTCTTTGCTAATTTCCTTTGATCGATTCGCAGCATGACTGACTGCCTGTGAAATAGCTTCTCCTCCGTGGTATTTCTCAAGGGCTTCCAATCCGGCTGCAGTCGTACCATTTGGTGATGTAACTTTTTTCCGTAGGTCCGCTGGGGATTCTTGACGCTCTATGATCATTTTTGCAGCACCATAAAGCGTTTGAGCAGCAATATTTCGTGCCTGCTCCCCATCCATTCCACTTACCTTTCCGATGTTCTCCATTTGCTCCATTAGGTAATAGAAATATGCTGGTCCGCTTCCCGCTAAACCAGTAAAAATATCCATTTGATCCTCATCGATAATGTACACTTTTCCCATACATTCAAGTAGTTTTTTCACGTTGTTTACATTATTTTCGTTTGTATGATTTCCTGGTGACATTGCTGTAGCGGATTCTTGAATCATACTTGACGTATTCGGCATAACGCGGATTACTTCTTGCCCAACGTTTAGTCTCTCTTCCATATAAGAAGTTGAAATTCCAGCTAACACGGAAATAACCACTTGATCGACACTAATGATGTCCTTAATTGCAGCTAGTGTTTCCTCGGCACCTTTAGGCTTCATTGCCAAAATAAAGTAGTCAATTTCCGCATGGGGCAATTCAGCAAGCGGAACTGTCCGGACTCCATATTTATTTTCAATTGTATTTAAACGTTCATGATTGCATTTATTTGTTACGATAATTTGATCAGCTGGTGCTTTTTCCGTTTGGATCATCCCAGAAATCATTGCTTCTGCCATCGAACCTGCACCCAAAAATGCAATTGTTTTCTGTTTTAACATGTGAATCTCCTCCAGATGTAATTTCTCCCGTTCGTTTGCAACACTATGTAGGATAACATCTGTGCACAATGTTTCAAGGGGGTAAGCCAAAATAATGCGTATATGGTTCATTTAGTAAGAGAAAACGGTACCATTTGATTATAAGCATTAATAAATCAAGTCGTATCGATTATAATTCAGCTGTATGGCTGAATATGGCATGTGTTTTAGTGCGGTGTTTTGGGTGGGCCCGAGTGCGCGGCTTCTTGGTCCGAGTGCGCGACTTCCTGGCCCGAGTGCGCGACTTCCTGGCCCGAGTGCGCGACTTCCTGGCCCGAGTGCGCGACTTTTTGGCCCGAGTGCGCGACTTCTTGGCCCGAGTGCGCGACTTTTTGACCCGAGTGCGCGACTTTTTGGCCCGAGTGCGCGACTTCCTGGCCCGAGTGCGCGACTTTTTGGCCCGAGTGCGCGACTTCCTGGCCCGAGTGCGCGACTTTTTGGCCCGAGTGCGCGACTTCCTGGCCCGAGTGCGCGACTTTTTGGCCCGAGTGCGCGACTTCGATTTCTAACCGCGTTTTTTAATGTATATTCTTTCATTATTTTAGCAGACTAAAAAAGCATGTTATTTTGCTTCATAAGATAAAAACGGAGGCAGACAAATGGACGAACAACATCGAGAATATCGTACTGGTCAAGGTGTTCCTGTAAAAGGAGAATACATTTGCCAGTCTGGTAAAAGAGTAACGTTTAACGAAAATGAGGATTTTCCAGTCTGTCCAATTAGTGGTGAAGAGACAGTATGGAAACATGAGGATCGTTGAACAGTCTAACCCAAAAACATGAAAGAGTAATAGGGTAAGTCTAATTATTTCCGTTTTGGAAAAATGGCGCCGAAAATGGTGTATATATAGGAAATCCGTAAAACTGGAAGTAATGTAAATGATCCAAAAATAACCGGACTTAAAGGTTGATGAGAAATTACCCCAAAACTCGATTCATGTCATGATCGTATCCAAAAATGTGAAAATAATTAGGCGCAGAAGGTCATCCATTATTGGATGGCCTTTTTTGCGACTTGCCCCCTTGATAATTTTTTAGTTCTAAACATTGCCTATACATTTGTAAAATAGCTGAAAATATTCTCAAAAAATAATTGATAATTGTTCTCAATTACTATATAATAAATGAGAATGATAATTGTTATCAATAAAATCCCTCAAAATAAGGAGTGTTTAATAAATGAATTATTTTAAACTACCTGCAGTATTTCTTTTATCTACTAGTTTACTATTTGGCTGTGGGCAGGCGGATGAAGACAGTTCTGCAGAGAAGAAAGAAACAACAGATCAGACAGAGGCATCCATTGCTGTCAATCCTAAATTGGCTGATGTTTCAGCCGACTATCGTACATATGCAATTAATCAAATAGATACATTTGTCGAAAAAACCGAAGCCTTTGCTAATGCTGTTATTGATGGAGATATGGAGAAGGCCAAAAAACTCTATGCCCCAGCTCGTATGTATTATGAAAGTTCAGAACCAATTGCTGAGGTTTTTGCTGATTTAGATCCGAAAATTGATGCACGTGAAGGTGACGTCCCAATAGAAGAATGGGGTGGCTATCACCGGATTGAAAAAGGCCTTTGGGAAGAAAACACAACAAAAGGCTATGAACAATATGCGGAACAACTTATTAAAGATGTACATCTTTTACGCGCAAAGGTTGAAACAGTTGATGTTACACCGGAATTGCTAATTACTGGTTCAGTTGATCTTTTAAACGAAGTATCTACATCAAAAGTAACAGGTGAAGAGGATCGTTATTCGCATACAGACTTGTACGATTTCGTAGCAAATGTCCAAGGTGCTGAAAAGATATTCAACCTGTTTCAGCCTGCCCTTGAAGATACCAATCAGGAACTAGCTGACAAAATCAGCACTCAATTTGCTGGCCTTTATGAGTTGCTTGATCAATACAAAAAAGGCGATGGTTATATCCTTTATACAGAATTGACTGAGGAACAAGTCAAAGAATTAAGCCAATCTATTAACGAACTGGCTGAACCACTCTCACAGTTAGGAGTCGTTTTGGAGGGATAACAATGACCAACGAAAAAAAAGATAATGAAATTCCAGATTTAATGGAAAAGCGATTTACCAGAAGAAAATTATTAAAAACAGCAGGTATTGGTAGTGTCGGTGCATTTATCGGTGCATCCGGATTAGGAGGTATCTTAACACTTAGCGATGTACTGCCGGCATCAGCTGAGAAAAATAATAGTCACGAGAATGGGATCCCCTTTTATGGAGAACACCAGGCTGGCATAACAACTGAAATGCAAGATAATGTATATTTTGCATCACTTGATGTTAAGACATCTGATCGGGCTGAACTTATTACTCTATTAAAGGACTGGACTAAAGCAAGTGCAGCAATGACAAAAGGGGATCCCGTTGACGATGCAGCTACAAATGACTTATTACCGCCCGTTGATACAGGTGAAACCGTTGGGCTATCCATGTCTAACTTAACGATAACATTTGGGGTCGGTCCAACACTTTTTACCAAGAATGGAAAAGGACGTTTTGGAATACAACATAAAAAGCCTGCTGAATTAAAGGCCTTACCAAAGTTTTCGCTTGATGCTCTTGAAAAAAAGTGGTCTGGCGGCGATTTATGCATTCAAGCCTGCAGTGATGATGCACAAGTTGCTTTCCATGCCGTACGAAACCTGGTACGAATCGCCCGTGGAAAGGCAGTCCTTCGCTGGGCACAGGAAGGCTTTCAACGTACGAAAAAAGCAAATAAAAAACAAGAAACACCACGAAATTTATTTGGATTTAAAGATGGAACAGTAAACCCTGATGTCAAAAATAAACAAGAGCTTAATAAGAATGTATGGGTTCAGCAAGATGACGGGCCAAATTGGCTGACGAATGGATCATACCTTGTAGTAAGAAGAATTCAAATGTTTATTGAGGTTTGGGACCGAACTACATTAAAAGGACAGGAAGAAACATTTGGACGCGATCGAAAAACCGGTGCACCACTTGGCCAAAGTCAGGAATTTGAGCCAGTTGATTTCGACAAGAAAGATGAAAATGGACAATATTATATTCCCGATACGGCCCATATCCGTCGTGCACATGGCAAAGGTAAAGAAGAACTTTTCCGCAGGTCTTACTCATACTCAGACGGCATGGACATTCAAACTGGATCGTTTGATGCCGGATTGCTATTTATGTGTTATCAACGAAATCCAAGTAAACAATTTGTACCGATTCAGCAGCGTCTAGCACAAATTGACGAATTAAACGAATACATTGTCCACCGGGGAAGTGCTGTTTTTGCTTGTTTACCAGGGGTTAAAAAAGGAGGATTTATTGGAGATACATTGTTCGGTTAATGGCTCTCCACCTTCCTAACTAGGAGTTGAAAGTTTATGCATAAAGCCAAAAAGGGTGCGTTTTTAATCAGTATGGCAATCCTTTTTAGCATGTTTTCGAATGTTACTGTATTCGCCGCAAACGATAAAGTGAATTTTGACGAATTATATATTGAAATTGGCGATGGCATGATGCATGCGCGTGATGAAGAATGGATGTCGGTAAAAGATAATATTACAGCTTTCCAAAACTTATGGAACCAAATGAATGAAACGGACAGTGAATCAGCTAACCAAGTAACTACTAATCTTGACAAAGTAATGGATGCTATAAACACACCTGATAAAAATTCCACACAAATCAAGAAACTATTATCAAGCTTATCAAAATCCTTGGCAAAATACGATAAAGAATTAAATCCAGTTGATCAAGCCCAAGAAAGAAAAAAAGTTAGTCAGCTCTTACCGCTTATTGATGATGTCGCAGAAAAAGTTAATGCAGGAAATTTTGATCAGGCAAGCACATCATATCAACAATTTTTCACAAATTGGACGTCAAAGGAAATTATTGTTCGTAACCAAAGTGTTACAGCATATGGTGAAATCGAAACACAACTGGCCTTTTTACGAATTTCCTTGTCACAAACTCCACCAGATAAACAAAAGGCACTAACTAGCATCCAAGATTTACGGACTGCTATCCAAAATTTTGTAGATGGAAAAGTGACGAAAAAGGCTACGGAGGACAATCACTCGCTAGACGATGCTGTTCAGCTACTGAATAATGCAGCACAATCTATAGAAGCGAATAATCCAGAAAAAGCTTCAGAGCATCTTAATAAAATGTTACTTATCTGGCCAGTTGTTGAAGGCTCAGTACGAACTAGAGATCCAAAATTATACAGTGAAATAGAAAATAATGTCCCTAAAGCAATCAGTCTGTTGCAATCGGAGAAGAAAGACACCACAAAAGCAAATGCAATCATTACCGACCTAGGTGATCGCTTAAAACTGATCGCCGGGGAAACGGAATATTCCTTTGTTGATGCCATGCTTATTTTGTTACGAGAAGGACTAGAAGCAATCTTAATTATTGCAGGTCTGATTGCATTCCTAAAGAAAACAAATAATGAAAAGAAACAAGGATGGATATGGAGCGGCGCGTTTGTCGGACTCCTTGCAAGTGCCGGACTTGCTGTATGCATTAACATCTTCTTTTCAAATATGACAGCTGCAGCGAGTCGGGAATATCTTGAGGGAATCATCGGCCTTGTCGCAGTTGTCATGATGCTCACGGTCGGCGCATGGCTTCATAAAAAGACGAATGTTAGTCATTGGAATCACTATATTAAACAGACTATGAGTAATGCCGCCGCTAAAGGAAGTCTATTTTCCATGGCAGTCCTTAGTTTCTTGTCTATCTTCCGTGAAGGCGCTGAAACGATTATCTTTTACGCTGGAATGGCACCATCTATGGACATAAGCCAATTAGTATTAGGAATTGGAATCGCTTTTGTCCTTCTGCTAGTACTTGGATTTGCGATTATCCGTTACAGTGCAAAAATTCCATTACGTCCATTCTTCTTTGTAGCAACATGGTTAATATACTTTCTGGCCTTCAAAATGCTCGGGGTCAGTGTTCACGCGCTACAGGTCGCAAATATCGCACCAGTACATTATATACAGCATTTACCATTCATTGAATTTATCGGTCTGTATCCAACAATTGAAACGCTCTTACCACAAGTATTATTATTGCTTGTTATTTTAGGAACAAGTTTTTATGTTAAAAAGTCGGCGAATTTCAAATCAGCGGTAACACATTAGTACAAACAGACATCTTTTGAGGATGTCTGTTTTTTTGTTAGTTGTTGCAGACTATAACAGAATTAATATTTCCCTTAAGCAATAGAATTTTTTGCTAATCCTTAAGAAGTCAAATAAATCGATCTATTATACAAAAAGCCGTCCCAAAATCATTTCCCTTTTGAGACAGCTAAATCTAGGCCAGGAATTTTATAGTATTTAGGAAAGTTCCCCACCTTTTTTTATTTATCTAACGCCGCTTAACATTCGAGAACCTTCGCGTACTGCGATGTACTCAGGACGTTTTTTGCCGCCTGAGAACGGTTCTACTAAACGATTTTCAACACTGTTGTACACCATGAACAAATTGTTACGTGGATATGGTGTCATATTACTGGTTGAACCGTGCATCGTATTACTCTCAAATAACGTAATTGAACCGGCTTGTCCAGTTGGTACTGCTATTCCGCCACCTTGCTCAGCAAGCCAGCGCAAGCTAGCTTGATCTGGTACCCCAAGCTTTTGTTTTTTCAACGATTCCTTATAATTATTCTCTGGTGTTTCCCCTACACAACTGACATAGTAGTTTTGGGACCCCGGAATAAGCATTAATGGGCCGTTGAATGTATAATTATCCGATAAAGCTATTGATAAACTGACAGCCCTCATCCGTGGCATGCCGTCCTCCACATGCCACGTCTCAAAATCGGAATGCCAATCAAATTCTTTTCCTTTGAATCCAGGTTTATAATTAATACGTGATTGATGTATATACACGTCGCTTCCCAGAAGATGATTTACTATGTCAAGTATTCGTCTATCATTTGCAACCTTTTTAAAGTAGTTGTCATCTTGATGTACATGAAAAATAGAACGGATGTCATCACTTTCCGGCTCACGGATAACCTTGTTCGAAGTTACATCCTTGTTTGAATCCTGTAACTCAAAAATGGCCTTCTGCATGTCCGATACTTCCTTCTCAGAGAAGAAATTCTTAATCTGCAAAAACCCATTTTTTTGATAGGAATCAAGCTGTTCGTTTGAAATTGGAGCTTGATTATCTTTGGATCGATCTGTGTGTATCACAGGATCCTTCCTTTCCAAAATCTCCGGTTGGCTATTTTTTCTTGAAGGATAAAGATCTTCCACTAGAAAACACTCCTTATCAAATTTTCACTTTCAAGCTATTTATATTTAAGTATCCCGGCAACTAGGGAAACTTTCCTACATATCGACATCTACCTCAATCCATTAAGATAAACACCTAATATAAAAACTGTTTAAAATTATTATAAAATTTTTCTATAAAAAATGAAAGGTTAATGCTTATAGTTTTGAGGTTCCTGATTCTGGTATATGAAACTGCATGTAACGATCCAATGATTAGGAAATTAAGAAAAGATGCTCTGTTATGTGTTAACAGAGCATCTTTTCCTCTTCTTTTCTCATAAATTGTCCAATATCATCCAAACATTGACTAAATATTTTCAAAAAATAACCGGATAACGTCTGCTCCACCAATAAAGGTCCCCAGTGAGCTGCCTAAATTGGCCAGGACAACAATCAGAAGAATACGTGTGACGTTATTGTGCCAAAATCCTTTTATACTAAAAACATCCTCCGAAAGTTTCTCGAAGTCGCGCACACTTGGCCGGCGAATATAGGCCTGGACGATGCCCGCAAACCAGCCAGCAGCGATGAGCGGATTTAACGATGAGATTGGTGCCGCAACAAAGGCAGTAAGGATGGTTAATGGATGTCCTAAAGCAATTAATACGCCAAGTGCTGAAAACGAACCATTCCATAATATCCAACTGAGTGTCTGTTGATATCCAGCAGATGGATTGGAGATAAACGTATAGGCAATTAGTGCAATAATTAGGATAGGGATCGACCAGCCAATTATTTTAGGAACCTTGGATTTTGGCGGAATTTCAGTTAGGCGTTTCAGGTCATGATCCTTTTTTATCTCTTTTGTTATCCCAGGAACGTGAGCAGCACCAAGCACCGCGACTATCTTTTTACCAGGGGCATCCTTGATTTTTTGCGCTAAATATTGATCACGTTCATCAATCAAAGGTGTTTTTAATTTAGGAAAGCTCTCCGTAAACTCATTCAGAATCGTATTAATTGTATCCTGATTTTTCATCTTTTCCAGTTCTTCTTCTGTAATACTTTCTTTGCTGAAAATACTACCGATGATTTGCATGAGCAGGGTAGCTTTCCCTTTAAGCCCAATCCCACCCCATATTCTGGAAAATGTTGTTTGGATATTTCGATCAGCCAAGACAAGATCTGCACCTGTTTCTTCTGCTGACTTAATCCCCTGAATCATTTCCTGTCCGGGATTAATATCAAATTGTTTTGCCATGCGATTTTGAAAAGAGGATATGGCAAGGTTCATTAACAGTAAAGTGGCTTTCTTCTCTTTAATGACTTTAAAAATATCTGTATCTCGCCATTTATTTTCTTCCACAATTGATTGATACCGTTGCTCATCCAACTCAATACAAATAGCGTCCGGGTTTTCGGAATCGACAACTTCTTTCACCTGTTCCGCACTGTTTTTGGAAACATGGGCAGTTCCAATAAGTATAAATTCTTTGTCATCTAATTTGAGTCTCGTAATGTTTTCTTCCGACATATATTACCTTCCTTTTATGGCTATCAACGTTAAAATAATTTCTACTATTATATAATGATAAACTAGAACGAACAAAAATAGAATTAATTTCTATTTTTTCTTTGATATTTTGCGAAAAAAATATTGAACCTTAACCAATGTATTGCATTTACCCACCCATCATTTTTAACCCTCGTAATTAGGTTGCGCATGAATTTGAATGCGTCACCAAAGAGAACTTCATTACTGCGCAGTTTCTATCAACTGCGAAAAAAACGTCACCATCTATTTTTATAGATAGTGACGCGTTCAAAACGTTTATTCTTCTTCGGTCAATTTTTGTTCCATTTGTTCAAATTGTTGTTGTACTTCTTTTTCCGGATTAGTTGTCATTTTACTAACTACGAGGACAGCAATTAAACTGATAATGAATCCAGGTATAATTTCATAAAGGAAATCAGATAAACCTGGAATAGATAGCCAAATGATAACTGTCAAACCACCAGCAATCATTCCGGCAAGTGCACCCCATTTGGTCATGCGTTTCCAATAAAGGCTTAATAGTACAACAGGTCCAAACGCTGCACCAAATCCTGCCCAAGCGTTACCGACAAGACCTAGAATTGTATCATTCGGCGTATAAGCGAGAATCAAACTGATAACCGCAACAACTAATACAGCCAACCGACCGATTAAAACTAGCTCTTTGTCAGATGCTTTTTTCCGGAAAAATGTCCGGTAGAAATCCTCCGTAACCGCACTTGAAGTAACAAGTAGTTGTGAGGATACGGTACTCATAATCGCAGCGAGGACTGCTGCTAAAATAAATCCAGTTATATACGGATTGAATAATACATTTGCAAATACAATCAGAACTGTTTCAGGGTCGCCGAGTTGTCCAGGATGATCAGCAAAGTATGCCACACCTATTAGACCAACTGCCATTGCACCAATGATCGAGATAGCCATCCAACCAATTCCGATACGGCGCGCTGTCTTCAATTCTTTAACCGAACTGATTGCCATAAACCGTACAATAATATGGGGTTGTCCAAAATAACCAAGACCCCAAGCTAAAAATGATAGAATACCAAGAACAGAAGTGCCCTTGAAGAAATCAAGTAGCGAAGGATCAATGCGTTGAATATGATCCCATGCTTCCTGTGTTCCACCAACGTCTGTCAGTGCAACAATTGGAACCAAAATTAACGCAAGAAACATAATAATACCTTGCACAAAATCTGTCATACTAACTGCTAGGAAGCCGCCGAATAACGTATAGGCCACAATAACAGCAACAGTTAAAAATAGGCCAATTTTATAATCCAAACCAAATGCACTTTCAAATAGTTTACCACCTGAGACCATTCCGGCTGATGCATATAAAGCAAAAAAGATCAAAATAACAATACCGGAGACAAGTCTTAGCATATTAGATTTGTCATGAAATCTATTCTCTAAAAAATCAGGGATCGTAATCGAATCATTCGCAACTTCTGTATACGTTCTTAATCTAGGTGCCAACACAAGATAATTCACATACGCACCTACTGTCAGCCCAATCGCAAGCCATGCACTGGCAAACCCCGTTGCATACATTGCACCAGGAAGTGCCATAACCATCCAACCACTCATGTCAGATGCACCTGCTGATAAAGCTGTTACTGCTGGTCCTAATCCACGTCCGCCTAACATATAATCCGATAAATTAGATGTTTTTCGGTAGGACCAGTATCCAATTAATAGCATGCCAAGCATATAAATACCTAGCGAAATAAAAACTCCAAACTCCACCAAATCGCTCCTTCTAGTTTTTTGTTTGCTTTTTTGAAGGTTATACAGCTTCTAATCTATCAATCTCAAGCTACATACGAATAAGCAAAAGCAAAAAAACCGTCAACGGTTATACAAGTTAACATTCATCAGAGCGACATTCAAGCGAACCCATAAAATAGAAAAAACAGCAAAACAAGCCTATACACTACTATCACAGAAATGTATACGCTTGCAAAAAATATAAAAGAAGTAAGATTGCGAAAAGTTAATCAGGTGCTATTTGGTGGAATGTTATCTCCTTTGACAACACTAGCATTTATAAACAAAATTGATTTGAAAGTGCCTCAAAAAATGAAACTGATTTAACAATCAAACCAGTTTCATTAATGTTATTTCGATTGATCGTAATTTTTCTTACTTCTCCGTCTACCAATAAATTTTCGAACAATAGGATAGACGATTGGTCCATATTTAATTAGTCTTCTGATTAAGCGTCCGATTGCTAATCTCCTCCATTTCGGGTGAAAACTTCATTGTAGTTATCGTCCCTCAAAATGGAAAAAATAAACGTATATTGGTAAGGGGTAGTGAGACGCAAATTAATCCAATTCTTTCACTATAGCCCTACCTGTTTCTCGCCCAGTAAATAGGCAACCACCAACAAACGTCCCCTCTAACGAACGGTATCCGTGAACACCGCCACCGCCGAATCCAGAAACCTCTCCAGCCGCATAGAGCCCGGGTATCGCTACACCTGCATTATTCAATACTCTACCAGATAAATCTGTTTGTAATCCTCCTAATGTTTTACGGCTTAAAATATTTAGGCGAACAGCAATAAGCGGACCGTTTTTCCGATCTAAAATTTTGTGCGGAGCTGCAACGCGGATTAATTTATCACCAAGGTAGTTCCGCGCACCACGCATTGCTGTTACTTGTAGATCTTTTGTAAAGGCATTATCAATCTCCCTATCACGCGCCTGGATTTGCCGCTCGACATGCTCAGCCTTCAATCGTTTCTTTCCAATTAATTTATTCATCCCGATAACAAGGTTGTCGATATTGTCGGCTACAACAAAATCTTCACCCTTATCCATAAACGCCTGTACAGGGGATGATGCACCTGGCAATGCTCTACCAAGTACTTGTTTAATACTTTTCCCAGTTAAATCAGGATTTTGCTCAGATCCGGAAAGAGCAAATTCACGCTCAATTATTTTTTGTGTCAAAATGAACCATGAATAATCGTACCCGGTCTTTTGAATAGCTTCGAGTGTTCCTAATGTATCAAAACCCGGAAAATTAGGTGCAGGAAAACGATTCCCTTCTGCATCAAGCCAAATGGATGATGGTCCAGGAAGTATACGAATGCCGTGGTTAGGCCAAACAGGATTCCAATTTTTTATGCCCTCTGTATAGTGCCACATGCGATCACGGTTAACAATTCGTCCACCAGCAGCTTCTGTTATCGATAGCATGCGCCCGTCAACATGTGCAGGTACGCCAGAAATCATCTGTTTTGGTGGTTCCCCAAGTCGCTTTGGCCAATTTTGTCGGACTAAGTCTAGGTCTGCCCCAATGCCACCACTGGTAACAACAACCGCTTGTGCTTGATGTTCGAAATCATCTACCACTTTTCTGGAGCTTTTTTCTCCACGAGCAACTGTACTTGGTTCGAGAACAGAGCCACTCACACCAACAATGACACCATTATGCTTAAGCAAATGATCGACACGATGCCTTGGTTTATATGTAACAAGCCCGTTATCTATGTGTTTTCGGACACGCCGTTCAAATGGGGCTACAATTCCGGGACCTGTTCCCCAAACAATGTGAAACCGGGGCACAGAATTTCCGTGTCCTTCAGCAAGATAACCACCTCGTTCAGCCCAGCCAACTACTGGAAAAATACGCACTCCCATTTCATGTAACCAGGCGCGTTTTTCTCCGGCAGCAAAATCCACATACGCTTCCGCCCATTTTCGTCCCCAATAATCTTCGTCAGCTTCTCGATCGAAACCGGCTGTTCCAAGCCAATCCTGCCATGCCAAATCTTTTGAATCCTTTATCCCCATCCGGCGCTGTTCAGGTGAATCAACAAGAAATAATCCACCAAATGACCACCATGCCTGTCCGCCTAGTGAACTTTCGGGCTCTTGATCCAGTAGCAATACTTTTTTACCGCCATCCGCTATTTCCGCGGTTGCGACTAATCCAGCAAGTCCAGCTCCTACTACAATGACATCATATTCCACAGCAAACCTCTCCTTATATAGTACCAAGTTATGTTATTTCGTATCTGTAAGCATTGATTTGCTAAGGTTGCGTACAGACCGTTCTCCAGCTAATGCCATCGTTATGTCTAGATCAGCGACCATATTTTGCAAAACTTCTTTAACACCCTTTTCGCCCGCAGTTGCCAATCCATACATACACGGACGTCCAACAAGTACGGCTTTAGCCCCAAGTGCCAGTGCTTTGATGATATCTGATCCACGACGAATACCGCTGTCCATTAGTACGGGAATTTGATCTTGAACAACTTCTTTTACAAGTGGAAGTGCCTCCAAAGCGCCAAGAGCCCCATCCACTTGACGACCACCATGATTGGACACGATAATGCCATCAACACCATGATTAATCGCTAGTTTGGCATCATCAGGATGCAGAATTCCTTTTACCAAAATCGGCAGTTTCGTATGTTTTCGTAAAAAGGCTATGTCGTCCCATGTTAAACTCGCATTTCCAAATACTTGTGTCCAGTGCATAATAGCAGCAGTTGGATCTTCTTTTGGTGATTTCTCAAGTTTGGCACAAAAGGCTGGATCGGTCAGATAATTTCCAACGCCTTCTCCGATTAAAAAAGGTAAATATACGTTTTTCAAATCATATTCACGCCATGCCATCATTGGCGTATCCAATGTCACTACAATTGCCGAATATCCCGAAGCTTCTGCTCGCTTTAGGAAACTTGCTGTAACATCCGGATCCTTACTCCAATACAACTGAAACCAGCGTGGCGCATCTCCCATCACTTCAGCAATTTTCTCCATTGGTGCTGTAGATGCAGAACTTGCAATGAACGGAACGCCCATTTTGGCACATGCTCGTGCTGAACCTAAATCCCCTTCCTCATGAATGATCGACTGGACTCCGATTGGTGCATGTAAAACAGGGAAATTATATGTTTTACCGAATAATTCTACAGTCAAATCACGATCTTCTACATTCCGCAACATTCTCGGAACAATCTTCCAGCGATCAAACGCCTGGAGATTCGCCTTCATTGTTCTCTCTCCACCAGCACCACCAGCTACATAATAAAACGGGCCATCATCCAATGCTTCACGGGCGCTCTTCTCCCATTCCTCATAAACTACTGGAAGTCTATTCGGATTAGGATTTTGCATTGTTTGATACACACTAAATTGCACATCATTACCAAAATTAGACATAATGGTTTGTTCCCCTCTCCAACTGTTTTATGTTTATTTGTAATTAAATTATCTATTTACGACACATGCGTACCGTTTTCAACATGCTCATCCGGTCGCAAAAGTACAACATCGCCTTCACCTGGTACGCCACCAATAACCAGCACTTCTGATTTAAAACCCGCAATTCGCATTGGTGGAAAATTAACTACTCCAACCACCTGGCGACCAATCAATTGACTAGGTTCATACCTTTCTGTAATTTGGGCAGATGATTGTTTCATCCCAAGTTCACCAAAGTCGATTTCTAATTTTATCGCAGGTTTCCGTGCCTCCGGAAATGGTTCTGCTTTGATCACGGTACCGATTCGAATATCCAACTCCATAAAATCCTTAATTGTTGCCATAATTTGATCAAACCTCCGACTTTTTACTTATAATAATACATAAGTGATTTAGAATTATCAAATAATTTAATGTGTTAATAAAGTTGCGGGAAAATTACTAAATGTAACATCCCCGCTTCACATACGAATAATACCTTTTCTAGTATTTCTCGATCAACTTACTTTTTTTACGCCTGAAAAAAGCCTATCATAATCGGCATAGCTAGCAACAATACAGACAAACAAATTAACGTTAGAGAAGCTTTTTTAGATAACTTTTGTCTTCCCTTCCCCTTATACCAGCCAGAAAATTGTAATCTATGTCGGTATAAAACAAATAATAATGTATAAATTCCAATGGCACCAATCCACTGGTATTTTTGTGTTTCGGGATTTATTGCATAGACTTTACCTACAATCAACCACGCCACTCCACCGAGTAAAGCGAAGATGAAAATGATGCGTAATAACTCTAGTAAAACTCTCATACTTAGCACTCCGTTTCTAGCTTAACTGACTTTATTTCCTAGTAAATCTACTATTTTTTGCTAAAAGTATTTAACTTTATAAAATCAAGCAGAAAATTTTTATCCTCGGGAAAAGAAAGTTCCAATTCGTTTACTTCATCAAATGATTTCCATTCAATGGCATGGATTTGGTTGTCCGGATCTTGAATAATCGCTTCACCACCTTCATGTTTAACCTAGAAATAATGTACTTCGACCAAAGAACCAAACGCAGTGCTTTCTTTGACGAACAATGGTCTAACTACACTTACATCATAACCTGTTTCTTCTTATTTTATTTCTCTGATGCAACACGCTTCAAATGATTCATTTGATTTTTTACCACCAGATGGGATTGACCAAAGCTTTTTTTTACTGGGACTCCCCTGTTTCACCATAAGTATTTGACCTTTATCATTTACACAAACACCAGCAGAACCAAACCACTTTTCCATTCCCATTCTATTCCCCCTTACTTTACCGCCCGCAAATCCATTTCTAGCCGAATCATGTCCCTGCAAACAATACCATTTTCAATTATTTTCTCCGGATAGTTTTTTGTGAAAAAGTCCTTTAAAATTCCTACAATCCTAAAGCCGCATTTTTGGTAAAGTGCAAGCTGGCCAATGCTTGAATTTCCGGTTCCTATTTCTATTTTTGTAAAACCGCGTGTTCTTGCATTGTTTATCGCGTGTTTGACCAGCTTTTTCCCAATACCCCTACCTTGCTTTCCATACATAACTGCTATATTAGCTATTTCAACTGTCTCAGGATTTGTTTCGGTCGTTACATAAACTCCCATCATTACCTTTTCCATAATAGCTACATAACAATGCCCACTCGTTAGATATTCCTCTATCATTTTCCGTGATGGATCAGCCAAAAGTAATAAGTCCATTGGTGGTGTTTCATTTGATCTTAGTTTACGAATTTCCATGATGCACCTCCATTTAATAACATTCTATTTAACAAGTTAATTATCCTCTAATATGGTAGAATCTGAAATAAATCTGTGCGGGGGGGATTATCGTAATGACCGAAAAAGAAATGATTAACTTCATAAAATGTGCGCTGCCGGAATTAAAAATAAATCATATACAGCTCAATCAAACCGGATGGGACAACGACATTATCATTATTAATCAGAATATTGTTTTTCGTTTTCCGAGGAACAACAACATTGCTAGGAGTGTTCAAGGCGAGGCAAAGCTATTGAACGAATTAAATAAGGGTAACCCAGTTGTTGCAGTTCCCAATTATAAAATTCTATATGATGATAGCAACCAATTGAAATGTGTATATTATAAGTATATACGTGGTACTTCCTTGAAAGACTACGGACCGAGTAACCTGCAAAACAGGGCTAAAAACGCTAAAATATTGGGAGAATTTTTAAGTGAGTTACATCTTGTTAAAACACAGGGGGATAATTTCCTGTCAGTTCATAGCTATGATTACTGGAAAGATCTTTATACATCTGTAAAAAAGGACGTCTTCCCCTTTTTAAACAAAATACAGCGGCAAGACATCCGTGAAACTTTTTCGGAATTTCTGAATATATATTCGAAACAATCATTTCAAAAATCTATTATACATGGGGATCTTAGTTCATCAAACATTATCTATGACAACCAAAAAGGAATAATTAACGGAATTATTGACTTTACCGATGCACAAATTGGTGATCCAGCCTTTGATTTTGCGGGATTCTATTGGGATATTGGTCCAACTTTCACGAGAAATGTTTTGTCCTATTATAATGGCTCAGAATCTGTAGAATCGTTATATGATAGGGTTAAAAATTTTTATGGATTACAGCCTGGGTTTCATGAATTATTGCATGCAGTTCATAATGGAAAAGGTGTTAATTGGGATGTGGCATTGTCAAAGTTCTTTCAATTAAATAATGCAAGATAATTTACACCCTATCCAACCTTTTAAACAACTTTGGACAGAATCATCACCATGTATTATAATCAACAAAACTATTATATTTTCAAAGGGTGCTTCTAAATGAAAAATAATAAAATCCCGCTCATGGAAAAAAGTATCGCTTTGGTAGGTTTTATGGGAGTAGGAAAAACAACTGTCGGCAAATTGCTCGCCAGAAAACTAACCCGTACTTTTGTCGATATCGATGAAGAAATTGAAAAGGATTACCAAATACCAACAACAGAGATTTTTAATACAATCGGTGAAAAAGCATTTCGGGAAAAGGAAAAAGAAACCGTTATTTCTTATTCAACGCAAAAAAATAAAGTTATCTCGTTAGGTGGCGGTGCGTTCATGCAAAAGGAAATAAGAGATACATGTCTTGCAAACTGCATCGTCTTCCACTTGGACATTACTTGGGATTCGTGGAAAACCCGACTAGGTATGTTAGTGGATAGCCGCCCGGTTTTGCAAGGTAAGACTATGGAAGAAATTAAATCCTTATTTTATGAACGTAAAAATACATATGCTGATCATCACTCAAGGGTAATGACTGATGATTTTGATGAAGAGGAAGTTGCTGAATACATCATCAATACTTTACAGCTTGTCTAGCATAGGGTGCGAATTCAGGATTTTTAATCATAATAAAGAAGTGACTGTTTTATCTTACTAACAGTCACTTCTTTATTAACATTGTTGTAAATCCTCTTGTATAACTTGGGACAAATAACTTATCCCCATGTCCCAGCTTAAAATGTGCTATAAACGCCTTCACATTCTTCTCCTGTTGGTTCATAAAAACAGTGAAGCTTATACCTATCCACTAGGGGCTGACCATACCAAGTAGTTGGGCAATCGCCTGGTGGCCTAAAGTACCATAAGCTGTATTTAGCAGGCCAATACCTTTTTCCATTGATCACTTTGCGAGCTAAACGTCTTTCGCTTTCTCGTGGTCGTTGGTAGAAATACCCATGCGTGACAGCTTCAAATGCATGTGGTTGATAAACCATTTCCGGGATGGTTCGTACCTGTGTAAAATCAGAACAATTTACTCTTACTCGGTTTATTCCAACATTGCCAACGAGCAACATTCCGAGCTTTCCTTCCCCCTCAGCTTCTGCCCTAAGCAATCGTGCTAAAAGGTCGATATCCTTTTCTGTAGCCTTTACAACGGCCATATTTTCCCCTCCAGTTGTTGACGATCTGTACAATTACGTTATGATGATTAATTCCTTTTTATGGATTTAAATGTTATTAGCTAATTTATTACTGAATTTTTAAAAAATAATTAGTTCCAGACCCTTCATTAAGTCAAAGCTTTGAATACACAATATAGTCTATGGTCAATCCCCCAGAGAGTGCTATTCTTTAAAAAATTTATGACATTAAAAAGAGGGAGAACCTAAACAGATCCCCCCCTCATCATTAATCTAACTTCTGGTCAATTGTTCCTTCCACATAATCATCAGAGGCTTGTTCATGTGTTTCAGCAATTCCTTTTTCAAATTGTGTTTTTCCCTGATAATAGGATGGGTCATAATTTTTCTCGGCGATTTTGCTACTGTCTTTAGGATCAACCTTGTTTCGCTTTTTCGGCATGAAAGATTCCTCCATTCGTTAAACAGCTTCATTTTTATTATGAACAGAATGGGAATTAAAACTTATGACTATATTTACCAAAAGTATAGTCATATCCTAAGAGTAATACAGATAAGCATAGTAACACTGACCAAAAAGGCGATCATGAATTCTTCTCATTCCGCTCAATTCTTTTTCATTAATAAACCAGGCTTTAATTCTTTTCCCTGAATAACAATCGCTGTTAACCCTTGTCCTGCCACTGTTTCATGCCATTCCCCTTCTGACCAAAAGATGGCGTGACCCTTATGTACTTTAACAAACTCCCCGCTTTCACCACAAACCTCACCTTCCCCATCTAACACGAGTAATAATTGTGCTACAACAGCTTGATGATAGCCGATCACACCATTTTCATCTAGGTGCATGCATTCTATCATTACCGGGGCCTCCGTTTGTAAAATCTGATTCATAATAAAATCTGAATTAAATTTTGTAATCCTATTACCAGATTCTTTGGAGAATGTGAAAATTTCCATTTACGTTCCCCCTTAATCGTCTGGCCATTTCATCTTGTTTTTCTGTAATGATGGTGGACAAGCATAATTATACGCTTTAATTTTTTTGTTGATTTCCTTCACTAATTTACGTGATTGTTTACCTTCCTCTTTATTTAGTTTTTCTTTAAGTGCATCAATTTCCTTACTTAATTCAACCCACTTTGGAAGCACATGATTATCCTTTAATGTCTTGTTGAATTGTTTGTATGTACTGCTGAAATAATTATTATCCAGTTTTAGCGGTTTCCCTTTACCGGGCAAATCATCAAACTGTCCATCTTTTTCAGCCTGTCGAATGATGGACGATAAGTGATCCGTATATGCTAATCGTTCATCTATTTCGTTTTCCTGTTTGTTTGTATTCTTCTGGAAACCATCATCTTTATGCAACCTATCACCTACTTACAGGTATTTTATTAAGGCATTGGCAAGTAACGCCTCTTTATTATCATTACCAGGGAATGTAATGGTATGGTATCGTAATCGGTTTTGTATCTTCAATCTGTTCCTGTTACGTCAATCATGATCTTTTTGGTTATCATTCAACAAACTCTTCAACAGCTCTTTTAAATTCAACTGGATTTTCTGTATAAGGATGATGACCAGATTCAATTGTGCAAACTTTTTCCTTGGCCGCCTTTTTCAACATATAAACTAACACCATCACTTGTTATTACGTCCATGATCCCTCTCCAATCTATTTAAGTATGATCCGCTATTTTAGTTTATCTCTCCCAATTCAATCCGATTTCCATCAGGATCTAAAATTACTGCAATGGTTCCCCAATCAAATGCAAGCTGTTTATGTACAAAATTTACACCATTTTTTTCAAGTGTAGCAACTTCAGTTTCCAGTGAGTCAACATTGAATCTTAGCACGACTGGATTTTCGTTTCGTTCCTTCTCTTTTTCAGAACCAACTCCGCCCTTCTCAACCATTAAATAGCCGTTTGGAATGTTAAAGGTAGTCAGGATATCCTTTTGACTTCTAACTTCCAACATCAATACATCACGATAAAATTCCACACTTGCTTCGTATCGTTCAACAAATAAGATGACGCCGAATTCGTTGAAGTTCACGTAATTCTCCCCCCATCAATAATCCTTGTCTAAATCATCACCCATGAACGGTTTTATGTCATCATTATTATCATCACCATCGTAATTACGATATTTTTCCCTAATGATCTTCCCAACCTTAGAATTATCAATCCCATTTCTAACAGCAGCTTGAATAATGAGATAGAGAACAAATAAACCAATTATGTATAGTAGTAAATTTATAAATGCTCCCATTGCAAACAAAGGAACACCTCCATTTCTTTTATTATAACGGTTACACCACAACTATTCATTATATTCTAATAATACAACATATACCACACCAACTTAAATAGAAATATGTTGCTCAAACTGTGTCATGGGACCCCCATATCCCAAAACAACAGGGACAAGGTGCTGTCCCCTTGTCCCTTACATGTCGTGGTTTGCGTCGTTTTTTTGCCGTGAGTGGTTACGGTTTTTTACTTTGTGGGAACCATCAAGCGGTTCGCCATATGGTTGTTTCGGGCTTTTCGGCAAATTCGGTTGTTCCTGCTGTTTCGGTCCTTTTGGTTTTCCACTCATTACATTCTCCTCCTTTTCATCGATAGGATTAGTTTTTGGAGATATGTAAGATCTATTCGTGAAACCTGTTAAGAAGCAAGATGTTCTCCTTGCTTATGAATCGCCTTTTTGATTGTCTTGACATATGGTAAAAAGAAGCTAATAATCACTCCCGAAAACAATGCATTAATTAATGTTCCGATGCCAATAGCTCCATCGAAAAAATAAGCTAAAATTACTAGAACAATACTAATTAATGCGCGTGAGTATGTAACATTCCAGCCCGTCATTCTTGATACAACAAGCATGGAACGGTCCATTGGATTCGGAGCAAAATTTGATTGCAAATAAGCTGCGACACCCATTCCAATAAAAATAATACCTAACACTAAACAAATCGACTGACCAACCCATGTGCTAGGATCAACCAACTCTCCTAGACCAAACAACCAAGAGTCGATACCTACTCCGGTAACTAATGATGTTACTAAGGCGAGGTATTCTGGCCTTCTTTTTTCTGCTAATGCATTACCAATAACCATGGTTAATCCTACAACAATTTCCCAACTGCCAACCGTTAAACCGAACGTATGGTGTAAGCCGACAAGTAACGAGTCAAACGGGGAAGCACCTAATGTAGATTGGATCGTTAACGCAATACCAAGCGTTAAAATTATAATACCAACACAATAAAAATGAATTCCAGCACGAATCAGCCGCATACACATTGCTCCTCTCCACTATAGATATTAACAAATGAGCCAACGGAAAACCACCAACGCAATATTGTTTAATTGGACTAATTCCGATAAATTCACTATGCTTTATAATGTAACTAATTTTAATAAGAGGTGAAAAATTGTGTCAGATTTATTTAAACCTTTTCTAAAAAACAAGCGGCAACAGGATTTATTTGCCAAAGCAGATAAAATTGCAAAGCAAGTAAAGCAGCGAGTCCCTGAGGCGGAAAAAAATGCTACATTTCCATTAGAAAACCTAAACGATTTAAAACGGGAAAATTACGTATCGCTACCGCTTCCAAAAGAATATGGTGGGCAGGAAATATCACTTTACGAATTGATTCTCCTACAAGAAAGACTTGCAGCTGGCGACGGTTCAACGGCTTTATCTATTGGCTGGCATATGGGAATTGTCATGGAGTTAAGCGAACAGAATGTATGGTCTCAAGACAAATTTGCGATGATCGCAAAAGAAATCGGCGAAAATAAAAAAGTACTGAATCGGGTTGCGACTGAACCTGCAACCGGTAGTCCAACTCGTGGCGGTGTTCCGGAGACCCGTGCTGTTCGTGATGGTAATCATTACATTGTCAATGGCAGAAAGTCTTTTGCTACCATGGCTGATGTTTTGGATTATTATATTGTCTCCACTTACGTTGAAGATCAAGAAGCGGTTGGCTGGTTTTTAATTAGTAAAGAAACCTCTGGAGTACGTGTTGAACATACATGGGATACACTTGGAATGCGGGGAACAGGTAGTGATGATGTTATCTTTACAGATGTTAAGGTAACCGATGATTTATTAGTAGAACTGACTAGCGGCCCTAAAAAACCTTCACCAAAAGGCTGGTTATTGCATATTCCTGCTTGTTATTCAGGAATTGCGATTGCAGCACGTAATGAGGCGATCGCTTTTGCCAAAAGTTATCAGCCGAACAGCTTAGACACAACGATTTCAGAAGTGCCACATGTGAAACAAAAAATCGGCGAAATGGATTTGAAACTAATGCAAGCACGCCATTTCATGTATCATATTGCTGAAAAGTGGGATGAAAATCCAGAAGAACGAGATTCACTTGGTACCGAACTAGCTGCTGTCAAGACAGTTACAACAAATATTGCCAGTGAAGTGGTAGACTTGGCAATGCGGATCGCCGGTGGAAAAGGCCTCGCTAAAAGTAATCGGTTTGAGCAATATTACCGCGATGTCAGAGCAGGACTTCATAATCCACCAATGGATGACATGGTAATTCAAATGCTTGCCAATCAAGCATTGAAAGATGATTAACTTCATGTTTTCCGGTAAATTTGTTAGAAAGGCACTGGCATTCGCCCTCGTCCTTCATAGCAAGTGCTGAAGTTTTTCTTATACTTAAACAAAAACGTTTGGTTATGATGCTATAACCAAACGTTTTTGTATGTTATAAAAACAGCTCCAAAATATAATAAATAACCCCGCCAAGCGCTGCGGTTATTGGTAGTGTGATAACCCACGTGACAATCATTCGCTTTGCAACGCCCCAGTTCACTCCTTTTACACGATGGGATGCCCCAACACCCAAAATACTAGAAGAAATAACGTGGGTCGTGCTAACCGGTAAATGAATTAACGTGGCTCCAAAAATAACAGCCGCGCCAGTTAAATCAGCAGAAACACCATTAACCGGACGGATCTTCATAATCTTCCCGCCGACCGTTTTAATGATCCGCCATCCGCCAACCGAGGTTCCAAGTGCCATTGCGGTGGCACAGGATACTTGTACCCAAAATGGAATATCGGTAGTTGTATGCATTCCGCCAACTATTAGCGCCATAGTTATGATCCCCATTGACTTTTGCGCATCATTGGTACCATGAGCATAAGACTGTACGGCTGCTGTAAGAACTTGCACCATGCGAAAGCGCCGGTTCGTTTTTGCTAAGTTGCTATTCTTAAAAATCACTTTAATAATACTATACAAAATAAAACCGATAACAAAAGCTAGAACCGGAGAAAAGAACAGCCCTTCAAGAATCGATATGAATCCGTGAAAGCGAATAGCGGAATACCCTGCTGATACAATTACTGCACCAGTTATTGCACCAATGATAGCATGTGAGGAACTACTTGGAATTCCTGCATACCAAGTAACCAAATTCCAGACAATCGCCGCAATCAATGCCGCTAAAATGACCGTTGTCCCATTTTCCAAATCAAACGGGTTTGTGATTTCACTTGTGATCGTTTGAGCAACCCCAGTAAAAGTCAACGCCCCCAAAAAGTTCATCACTGCCGCTAAAATGATTGCCCTTCTAGGTGTCAACGCTTTTGTGGATACAGATGTGGCTATCGCATTGGCCGTATCATGAAATCCATTGATAAAATCAAAAATAAGTGCAAAAACGACAATTAGAATTACAATTACAAATAGAAAGTCCATTTAAATCCCTCTTTAAGCATTTTTCATTATGATACTTTGCAGTGTACTTGCTACGTTTTGACAATAGTCAGCAATTTCTTCCAATATTTCATAAATCTCTTTGTATTGGATTACTTTAATTGGATCTTTTTCTAATTGAAATAGACTTCTTAGGGATTCACGATAGAGATCGTCACAGTTACTTTCGTAGTCTTTAATTTTTATTGCGTGTGGTTCCACTTCTTTCAATTGATTGTTGGCAATTAATTCTGTGGAAATTAAAATTTCTTGCGAGCATTTCAATATGTAGTCGGTAAATTGGTCCATATAATCATCTGAAGATAAAATATGATAAATGTCCATTGTAGCGGAGAATTCTTCCATGCCATCCATAATATCATCTAGATTCATGGTTAACTGGAGGATATCCTCCCGCTCAATTGGCGTAATAAAAGCCTGATTTAAATCTTTAATGATCTCATGTACCTTATCATCTGCCTCTGATTCACGCCGCTTGATGTTACTAGCAAATTCCTTTAGTGTTTCTGTATCTTTTACCTTATAATGAACAAAATAGTCCACCGCTTCGTTTAAATGCTTGGCAAAGTCGACTAGGTAAAGTGAAAACTTGTCTGGTTTTTTATTAAACACGTTTAACCCTCCATTTTGTAAAAAAGCCCTAACCCATTATACTTCTTTTGCACAAAATAACAAAAGCTTTCCTTATCATACCAAATTCAACCACGAATAAACACGAATTTTGTTGTATTTTTTAACATTCTTCCACTCATTATACACTTGCTTTAGCTAAGTAGCGAATGCAACGTTATTAATGTTGATTTTCAGATGTCATGTTCTATCGCACCATCTCGCCTACACAGGCCAAACCTTCTTTCAATATACTGCAATAGGTACGAAAGGAGGGTTTTTAATACGTTGCTAAACAAACAACTAATTTATTTGATCCTTGGATTAGCTTTCGTTATAGCCATTCCAATCATTTTAAATGTGTTTATTTTTGATACCGAGCCAACCGATTCCAATTCTGATTCAGACGATGGGAAAAAAATTTATTGGGGCATCGATTCCGCAAGCAGCGCTGGTAAAGACGTTTATCAATGTGTGAAAGATAACTTTGGTCAGCCTGGAGTTTGGGGTAGATATATAGGCGATAAGGAAGATGTTTCAACAGGTTTAAGTGCAGATGAGGCTGAATTTTTACATGAAAAAGATGTACGGATCCTCGTTATATACAACCATTTTACAGATGCTACTGGCTATGATCACGGCGTTGATGAAGCAAAGCACGCAATCGAATTAGCTCAAAAACTCGAAATTCCGGATGGTGTGGCTATTTTCGGTGATATCGAACCGAAATTCCCCGTCGATTCCGCATTTATGCAAGGTTGGTCTGATACACTTACCGAATCCGCCTATGAACCTGGATTATATGGGGTTTTTGATGAAGGAAGTGCCATTGTGAAGGCTTATAATGCTACAGAGTCGAAAATGCGGGAAAATACAGTTATTTGGACCGCATATCCACAAGAAAAAATCACCACAAAAGAAAACGCTCCAGAATATAATCCCCAAGGACCAGAGGATGCATTGCTTTACGGTTGGCAATATGCAATTGAGTCAGACAAATGTAAGATCGATACCAATTTATTTAAAAATGAAATGCTGGATTATTTATGGTAAAAAGCACGAAAAGGCTGTTAACGAAATGTAACGGCCTTTTTCTATATCATTGTTTTGTTCAACTGACCTGAGTGCTAATAATTCGACCCAGTCGGATTCAGTCCGTGCCAATTGTAAACTTCAGCATCTACACGCCAGGAGCCTAACAACAAGGTTTCAATTAACATGTTACGTCCAATAATCTGGATCCGCCATTCTTAGTTCTTCAACGACATCGTCCAAATCAGCTGGGGTGATCAAGTAGACAGGATAGTGTTCCATACCCGCTGTTTCTTGATGAAAAAAACGTCCGCTCCCAGGAAACTCCTCATCCATTAAAATGAGACATCCATCACTTTTATCAATAAGCCATTTATTTTTTGCCTTGAATTGAAAAGCTCCTTTATAATCACCAACGTAAAGAGGTTTATAAAAATCTGCGGTCAAAGTAAGTTCTTGGTATGCCTGTTGTATTGGCTCTGGCCAACGGGTTTCTTGATTTTCAAATGGAGGAATGAGGGCTAGTTTAATATCATACGTTTCTTTTAAATCTAGAACAACCTGCCCTGTCCACATTTCAACACCCATTTGACCCGAGAGCAGAACCCATTCCAGCCCTTCTTCAATAAATGATATTAACCGTTTTTTAATTGCCGCTTTTATAAACGATATCCGATGATCATCTTCTTTAAATATATTTAATTCCATTGGTTTATACCCTGTTACAGTTAAAACTTTCATTAATATTGCCTCTCTTTCCAAACAAATCCACCTGTGGCCGAACATGGCTACGTCGTTCAGCCTCGAATTGTAAAAAGGAGTTGGCAATATCGAATGCCAACTCCTTTTAAGATTAACACCATTTATTCGGTTGTTTCCAGTTATTCATTCCCATTGGTGGTTGACCACAGTGTCCCATGCCAGGATTGCCGTGGTTCATTGCACCTGCAACTTGGTTATTTCCTTGCTCCATTCCGAAATTACCCGGGGACATCGCGCCTGCAACTTGGTTTCCTGGTCCAAATCCCATCGAAGCTTGTGGTGGATAATTAAATGACCCACCATATTCATCTACACAATCCTCTGTATTTTGCACTGACGTAGAATGTGGAAATACATGCTTATTCTTTACTAAATGATGATTCATAACAGTCGTATGAGAAGGATGAACGTGTTCTACCACACTCTCTGTGCAATGATGAACACAATTATGCTTTACCGGATGCACAATTTGTTTAGGGCACCCGCAGTGTGGTCCATGTTGATGTCTCATATAAAAAGCCCCTTTCCTTGATAGGTACACTACTAACCTATGATAGATGCCTTTCAGTTGTATAAGACAGCAACCTATTTCACCGGAATATTTTATGATATAATATTCTGAAAAGGGGGAGTAATAATGACAGATACAGTAGAAAAAGCAGTCCAAGATGAATATCCAGAAGACTTCTCATGGTGTTATGGCTGTGGAAGATTGAATGAAGATGGCTACCACTTCCGAACCGGGTGGGATGGGGAAAATACCGTCACAATTTATACACCACGTCCAGAACATACAGCATTACCCGGCTTTGTCTACGGCGGCTTAATCGCCTCCCTAATTGACTGCCATGGAACCGGTTCAGCTTCCCTTGCACTGCACCGGAAAAACGGACATGAACCAGGTGACGGTGTGGAGCCACCACGATTCGTAACAGGCTCACTACACGTCGACTTCATCAAACCAACACCACACGGCACACCGTTAAAAGCAGTTGGAACAATTGAAGAAGTCCATCCAAAGAAATGGAAGGTACATACGGAAGTTTTTGCTGAGGGAAAAGTTTGTGCCAAAGGAGAAGTTGTCGCAGTTGTGATGCCAAGTACGTTTTTGGAAAAGTAATGTGAAAAGAGTTGTATGAGCCTATTAATCATACAACTCTTTTTCAGGTCAAGCCTGATTTTTAAAATAGGCGAGCGTTTCTTCCTCTTCGCCAGATTCAAAAAGCCCTAAAGCATTAATCACCTGAACGGCAAACTCCACATAGGCCGGTCCTTTAGCAGTAATAAATTGCTGATCCACTGTTACAGCCACTTCTTGTTTGACAGAGGATTTTTCCAGCTATTCACACACAATAAAACTGACTCGTATTTTCATATAAACGACAATAAACTTCCTCTACATTCAATCCCTTCAACTCCGCAATTTTAGCGACGGATTGATGAATCATTTTTGGATGTGTTTTTTCACCCATGAAAGGCCCCTTAAACCGCCAAGGCCCATCCGTCTCTACCATCATGTTTGATAAAGGGTAGTGTTTAACAAGCTGCTGGATTTCCCGTTCATACAATACATCTGGCGTAATGGAAATGTAATAACCATTTTGCTGCATACGCTCAATTGTTTTATAATCACCTTTAAACCAGTGAAAATGAGCCTTTTTCACTGAATGCTTTTCCAATAAATCACAGACAAGTGGCGCATCATCATACACAGCATGCAAAACAATTGGCTTATCTAACGTCACAGCTTGCTGAATAAACAATTCCAGGATCTCCAGATAAAGGTCTACTTGAAGATTGGGGTTTTTCTGCCGTGAATAATATGGCAATCCAACTTCGCCAACAGCAACCATCTCCTCCTGATTTCTCTGCATGAATGCTATGATTTCATCCAACATTAAATCAGATGGTAATTCTTGTTCCGGATGGTAGCCAAATGCCGGTTTAATCCTTTTATCAATCCGGGAAAATTCTAGATTCATTTCGGCGGATTGTAAGTGACATGATACAGCAATTAATGCAGCAACATGATGGTGCTTCAGTTCCTTTAACAACCTATTTCGATCTGGTACACCGTACATATCCAAATGTATGTGTGCATCGATAACCTGACTCTCCACATTATTCACCTAGTTCCCGATAGATTAATTTTTTCCAATGCAAAAATTCCTCTGACAAAAGGATGTCTTCTTTCCTAGGACGTGAAAAAGGGATAGAAATTTCTTTTTTCACTGTTGCAGGTTTATCAGTTAACACAATTACTCGATCAGAAAGATAAATGGCTTCCTCAATACTATGTGTTACAAACAAAATAGAGCGTTTGTCTTCCTCCCAAATCGATAATAGCCACTTTTGCATTTCCAATCGGGTGAACTCGTCTAATGCCGAAAATGGTTCATCTAAACAAATAATCGATTGTGGACTTAGCAAGCTGCGGATAAAAGCTGCACGCTGCTGCATTCCCCCGGAAAGTTCGTGTGGATATGCATGCTCGTACCCCTTTAGTCCAGCACGTTCGATCATTCGCATTGCATCCACTTCACTTCCTCCCCCAGCTAGTTCAGCACCAAGCAATACATTTTTCAATATGCTTCGCCAAGGGAGCAATGACGGTGATTGGGGTGTATAACTAATAGCCCCTTTTGTCCCATTTATCTGCTTATCATCTAAATAAATCGTACCCGAATCAGGAAAACGTATCCCACCTATAACATGGAATAATGTACTCTTTCCGCTACCAGATGGCCCTAAAATGGAAACAAATTCCCCCTCATGTACGGTAAATGATATATCGTTTAGTATCACATTTTGGTTATACGATTTTGTTAAGTTGTCGATTTTCAGTTTTCCCATCTCAATTCCCCTCTGATTTCCAACTAAGAATTCTTTTTTCTAGAAAAGCGATCAGCGAAAAGAACAAGAGACTCAAAATCATAACAAAAAATATCGCAACAAAAACGCGATCGGTCCGAAATGATGATGAGGCCAATGTCATATAGACGCCGATTCCCTCATTCGCACCAAGCCATT